>NZ_JAGPXZ010001021.1:0-1792 GCF_018070305.1 Micromonospora sp. M51
CGGAGGGGAACGAGTAACCGGCGGCCCGGGCCACCGGGTCCAGCAGCTCCGGTCGGTCCCGGCCGACCAGCAGCTTGAGCAGCGGACCGAGCAACCCGCCGACGACCATGGTGGTGGCCGCCCAGAGGGCCAGGCGGCGGGCGCCCCGGCGCAGCAACCAGACCACCAGGAGCAGGACGACGGCGCGCAGCGGCATCGGGGCGAACACCTCGGTCCAGACCCGCATCAGCACCACCCACGCGGGATGATCCTGGGCGTAGCCGTGCAGCGCGTCGGTGACCGTCGTGTCCAACCGGTGCAGCGGTGCCCAGGCGTCGAGCACCAGCAGTGTGAGCAGCGCGAACGGCACCAGCACCAGAAACGCCGCCGTCGCGGCGAGCGTGAGCCGTAGCCCCAGCGCGTGGTCCGGGTCGAATCGGCGGTGCCGCCACGACGGCCGGCCGGTGGGGGCGAGCGTGGGCGGCCGGTGCGTCCTCATGACCTTGTTCTACCCGACCAGACGGCCGGTCAGGCCTACCGGTTGGCTGCGATCAACGGGTCCGCTGGCGGAGCCGGCGAACCACCAGCGCCGCCCCGGCGACCAGCGCGACCAGGAGCACGACGGTGGTCGCCAGTTGCTCCGGCGCGGGGGTGTCCGCACCGCCCGCCGCCCGAGCCGTCCACCGGCTCTGCTGACCGGACGCGGCGAGACCCAGGGGATCGCTACCGGCACCGGACACCGGACCGTCGTCGACCGAGCCGGGCGCCGGACCGAAGCCGGTCACGCCCGGCGACGTCTGATCGTCGAGCGGGTTGACGGTCACCGGCGGCACCTGGGCGGTCAACGCGGCCACCGGGTCGACCACCCCGTACCCGAAGCGGTCGTCCCGCCCGGTCGGGCCGAGGTCCCGGGCGGTGGCCAACAACCGGTTGACCACCTCACCCGCCGGCATCTGCGGATAACGGGACCGGACCAGCGCGGCGGTCGCGGCCACCAGCGGCGCGGCGAAGCTGGTGCCCTGCACCCGCCAGTACCCGCTGGGCGGCTTGGCGCCGACCAGCCCGCTGGCGGGGGCGGTGAGCACCGTCGCCCGGCCGGTGATCGACCCGGACCACAGGTTGTCGCTGCTGCGTTCGAGACCGGCCACCGCGATCACACCCGGCTCCCGGGCCGGATCCCAGACCTTGGTGCTGGTGGCGGTGGCCAGGTTGCCGGTGCAGGCAACCACGACCACGTCCCGGACGAACGCGTAGTCCAGGGCGGCGGCCAGGGCCGGGCTGTCGCCGCTGCCACCCAGCGACAAGTTGATCACGCGGGCGCCGTTGTCGACCGCCCAGCGCACGCCCTGGGCGACGATCAGCGCGTCGTCGTAACGGTTCTCCTCGTCCAGCACCCGGACCGGCAGGATCCGGGCGTCCGGTGCCAGGCCGACCACGCCCCGCTTGTCGTCACTGCGCCCGGCGATCAGGCCGGCGACAGTGGTGCCGTGGCCCACCGGGTCCGGGCCCGGAGCGCCGCCGGTGCCGACCAGGTCCTTGCCGGGGAGCACCTGACCGACCAGGTCGGGATGCGTGCCGTCCACTCCGGAGTCGACCACCGCCACGGTCACGCCCCGCCCGGTCGAGCTGCGCCACGCCGTTTCGGCCTGCAACTCGTCGAGCTGCCACTGCTCATCGCGGACCTGGTCGGTGCGGGCGACGGCGTCACCGGGGGCGAACGCCATCGGCGCGCCGGCGAGCTGTCCACCGTTCGTGGGCGCGGCGACCGGCACGGCCGCCGCGGTGGGTGCCACGACGGCGAGCGCCGCGGCGA
>NZ_JAGPXZ010001022.1:0-1787 GCF_018070305.1 Micromonospora sp. M51
GGAGGAGATCGTCAACAACGTCGGGCTGCTGCCCGAGCGGTTCAGCCCGGGCAACTACACCGCCGGCTGGTCCAACTTCGACGTCAGCTTCGGCCGGTTCTTCCTCAACAGCGCGATGGTCAGCCTGCTCACCGTCGTCGGCAACGGGCTGTCCTGCCTGCTGGCCGCGTACGCCTTCGCCCGGCTGCGGTTCCGGCTGCGCGGCATGTGGTTCGCCGTCATGATCGGCACGCTGCTGCTGCCCCAGCACGTGCTGATCGTGCCGCAGTACATCCTGTTCCGCACCCTCGGGCTGGTCGGCGGCGACTGGCCGTACCTGCCGCTGCTCATCCCGCAGTTCCTGGCCACCGAGGCGTTCTTCGTCTTCCTCATGGTGCAGTTCATGCGCGGCGTGCCCCGGGAACTGGACGAGGCGGCCCGCATCGACGGTGCCGGGCCGTTCGGCATCTTCCGGCACATCATCCTGCCGCTGAGCCGCCCCGCGTTGGTCACCACGGCGATCTTCTCGTTCATCTGGACCTGGAACGACTTCTTCCGCCAGTTGGTCTTCCTGTCCCAACTGGAGGACTACACGGTCCCGGTCGCGTTGACCCTGTTCATCGACTCGACAAGCCAGAGCGCTGTCGGTCCGATGTTCGCCATGTCGGTGCTGTCGCTGCTGCCGGTCTTCCTGTTCTTCGTCGCGTTCCAACGGATGCTCGTCGAGGGGATCAACACCAGTGGCATCAAGGGCTGAACCGACATCGCGGGCCGAACCCGCCGAACCCGACGACACCACCGGGCGGCGGGACTGGCGCGACGTCGCCCGCGACGCCGCCGACCTCGCGCTGCTGGGCATCCTGCTCACCCTCGCGGCGGCACCAGTGCTCACCGCCGCATCGGCGGCGGGCACGGCCAGCGCGGCGGTGCACGACTGGACGCGGACCGGCAGTTGGCCGTCGGCGCGTACGACGGTGCGCCGGTTCGGCCGCGCGGTACTGCCCGGTGTGCCGGTCAGCCTGCTCGGGCTCGGCGGCGCCGCGCTGCTCGCCGCCGACCTGGCGGCACTGGCCACCGGCCGGGTGCCGGGCGGCGCGGCGGCGCTGCTGGCGACCGCGCTGATCGCGGCCGGCCTGGCCGGGTACGCCGGGCTGGTCGTCGTCGAGGTGGGCGGCAACGGGGGCGGGCGGTGGCGGGCCTCGGCCCGCCGCGCCGCCCGCGCCTGCCTCGACGCGCCCACCCGCTGGGCCGCGCTCACCGGGGTCGTCGCGCTGGCCGGGCTGCTCGCCGTCCTGGTCACCCCGGTCGCGGTGCCGATCCTCGCCGGCTACACCGTGGCCGCCCTGCACGCCGTCGCCGCCCGCCGACCGGTCCCGGTCGTCGGTCAGCCGCGCCCCGCCGAGCCGGTGCCGGTCGCCGGCGTCGGGCGTGGGGGACTGCGATGACCGGGGTGGGGGAGTCGGTGCGGCTGACCGTCGGAGCCACCGAGGTGGCCGAGTACGTGCTCGACCCGGCGCTGAACCCCCGGCACGGGCCCCGACCGTACCTGCACCCGGTGCGTACCCTCGGCGGAACGGTGGTCACCGACGCGCTCCCCGACGACCACGTGTGGCACCTCGGCGCGTCCCTCGCGGTGCAGGACGTCAACGGCAGCAACCTCTGGGGCGGGCGCACCTACGTCCGCGACGTCGGCTACACCTGGCGGGACGACCACGGCGTCATCGCGCACACCGGCGAGGTGGAGCACTCCCCGGGCCGGTACGCGCACGACCTCCAGTGGCGCGACCGGGCCGGCGCGGTGCTGCTGA
>NZ_JAGPXZ010001023.1:0-1773 GCF_018070305.1 Micromonospora sp. M51
ATCCGGATGGCGATCCGCCTGGCCGCGCCCACAGGTTGGCGGGTGATCCGGGAGATCGGGGTACGGGTCCCGGGCGGCAATCTCCTCCCTGACCTGACGGTGTTGCGGCCAGACGCACCGCGCGAGCGGATGTGGGCCGAGCCGGCGGACATCGGTCTCGTCCTGGAAGTCGAGTCGACAGGAAGTCGTCGCCACGATCGGTTCACCAAGCCCGCCCTCTACGCCGAGGCTGGTATCGCACACTACTGGCGGGTGGAACGGGGCAACTTCGGCCCGGTGGTCTACCGCTACCGGCTCGGCGAGGGCGAGCACTATGAGCTGTTGGGCACCCTGGGTCCGAACGACCCAGTGAACGTGGACGAGCCGTGGCCGATGAAGCTGGACCCGTCTGCCTGGCCGCGCTGAGACAAACACCCGGACAGACCGAAGCCCGGCCCGCTGCACGCGGGGCCGGGCTTCGTCGTCTGTGTAGCTCAGCCCTTGCCGGCGTGGCTGGCGAGCTGGTCGAGGCCGTTGATGATGCCGCCGGCCAGGTCGCCGCCGCTGAACGCGCCGACCATGGAGAGTGCGGCCAGCTTGGCGTACGTGTCGGGGATGCGCTTGCGGGCGTACCGCCCGGTGACGATCTCCAACTGCCGCTGGTTGGGCGACACGGCGATCAGCACCGACTTGTCGGGCTCGGCGAGCTGACGGTGCAGCCGCTGGGCGTGCTCGCGGATCGGCTCGTCGAGACCGCCGACGAAGACCGAGAACACCAGGCCGGTGCCCTTGTCGGCCAGGCGCAACGCCTCGTCGATGCGCAGCAACTGGCGGGTCGAGAACGGCCCGTCCAGCACCTCGGGCGGATTTTCCGACCCGGCCTGCTTCTCACCAACGGTCACTTGCGCCTCCGGTTCCACCGGCCGGCGCCTCGACGCTGGCCTTCTCAAGCTTGTGGCTGGTCAGCGCGGGCGCCTGCGCCCCCGCCGTCAGCGCGGTGCCGGCCGAGTCGGCCAGCTGCTCCGGGCGGCCCAGGAACCAGACCGGAGTGAAGTCGAAGGGCCGGCCCGGCCGGTAGCGCTTGGCGTGACCGCCACCGCCGGTGGCACCCCCACGGCTACCGGCGTACGACAGGCCGGCGATGACCAGCACCGCTGCCAACGGGATGCCGACGAAGACCAGCAACGTCTCGGTAACAGACAATCCCAACGCCCCCAGGCGGAAGAAGGACGACCTTGAAAAACCGGGTCGGATGGACGATCACGCTGCCGACCGCCCGACTCCGTCGCCATTCACGTTAGCGGAGTCGACGGCCCGCCAGATTGCGGGGTGCCGATCCCATCCGTCACTGGAGTTCTCCAGTTGCGCAGCGGTAGCGATAAGCCGCGCGTCGTCGCCGTACCGGCCGGTGAGCAGCACCCCGACGGGCAGTCCGTCGGTGGTGCTGCCCAGCGGCAGGGAGACGGAGGGATCGCCGGTGACGTTGAAGATGGCGCAGTAGGGCGAGAACCGGCGTTGCCGGTCGAAGTCGGCGGCTGGGTCCGCGTCGGCGCTGAACCAGCCGACCGGCGCCTGCGGGGTGGCCAGGGTGGGGCAGAGGAGCAGGTCGCAGCCAGCGGTGCGACGGGTGCCCAGGCGGACCTGCGCCTGCAACTCCCCGAGGGTGGCGGCCAGGGTGCCGGCGGAGAGCTCGGCGCCCCGGGCCCGCAGCAGCCGGGTCAACGGCAGCAGCTCCGCCTCCCGCTGCGGCGGCACCGGGGCGAGCGCCAGCACGTACCAGAGGATCTCGAACAG
>NZ_JAGPXZ010001024.1:0-1771 GCF_018070305.1 Micromonospora sp. M51
GGGTGGCCAGCCGGTCCACCGCCTGCGGGCCCGCGTACTCGTCGGGCATCGGCAGTTCCATGCCGGGCTGGATGACCAGCCCGGTGGCCACCATCGGCAGCGCCATTGTCGGTGCGGCCCACGCGTCGCCCGGTTCCGGCGTCGGGGTGGCCGGCGGCGTGTGGGTCAGCACGTCGGGCAGCTGCACCTCGGGGGTCGGCTCGGTGTCGGCCAGGCTCGCCGCGACCGGCGCGGTGCCGGCGGCCGTCGCCGTGGTCACGGTGGCGGCCGGTTCGGTGGCGGGGGCGGCCGGTTCGGTCGCGGCGGCCACCGACTTGAGCCAGACCGGCTGGCCGGCGACGACGAGCACGACCGCGTCGCAGGCATCGGCGACCGCGCGGTTGGCCGCGCCCAACGCGTCGGTGAACGCCCGGCCCAGCGGGGTGGTCGGCACCAGCGACAGCCCCACCTCGGGGCTCACCAGCACCACCCGGGCGGCGCACCCACGGATCGCCTCGGCCAGCTCGGCGATCGTCGCCACGTCGTCGGCGGGTTGGTGGTCGGGGTCGAGCAGCACCGTCACCCAGCCGCCGAGGTCGTCGACGAGCACCGTCTCGTTGGTCTCGGCGGACGCCAGCACGTCGGCCAGCCGGCGCGGGTCCTCGGTGGTCTCCTCGGTGGTCCAGCTGCCCGGCCGACGGGCGCGGTGCGCCGCCAGCCGGGTCGCCCACTCGGTGTCCTCCGGGTCGCCCTCGGGCGCGGTGGCGACGTAGCGGACCACCGGCGCGTCGGTGACCAGGGACTCGGCGAACTCGGACTTGCCGGACCGGATACCGCCGAGCACCAGGACCGTGTTCCACCCGTCTACGGACATGCCCGTACCTTAAGGCCGCCCGGGCTCGCGGTGCCTGCCGGCCCGGTGCTCGCCGTCGTTCAGTCGCAGTGTTCGAACCCGCTGCCGTAGCTGACCCCGCCGGTGGAGCCGCCCCACTTGACGCACGTCCCGGCGGCGCTGGCCCGCACCGGCCCGGCGTAGTAGTCGAAGGACCCGCTGTCGGTGCTGCGGGCCCGACCCTGCACCTCCAGGTACGCCGAGGCCGCCGACTTCGCGCCGACCGCGGTGTCCTTGAGGGTGACCACGCAGTTGGTGCCGGTGCCCGCGTGGTACAGCAGGAAGACCCGACCCTTGCGCTGCCCGTCGCCGCCGGTCAGCGTCGCCGAGTCGATCACCTGGTAGCCGCTGCCGCACGCCTGGGCGGCGGTGTACGGGTTGGGTCGGCTGGACGGAGTGCGGCTGGGCGTGGGTCGGCTGCTGGCGGTGGCGGTCGGCGGGTCGCCCGGCATCGGGGTGCGGGCGGGGTTGCCGCTGGTCGACGCGTCGACGGGGGAGCCGGACGGGCCGGCCGTCGCGGTGCGGCTGGCGCTCGGCGTCGTGCTGGGCCGAGGCCCGCTGGTCGTCGCGTCTCCGGGCGGCAGCGGAGCGTCGGCGACCGTCGCCGATTCGCCGGCCAGCGCGGGTGGCTGATCCGTTGAACCCGACTTCGCTTCGGGTCGAAGCGCCACCACGGCCACCGCGACGACGAGCGCGACGAGAGCGACAGCACCTGCCCCGACCAGCAGCGGACGACGGCGGCCCGATGGCCCGCTCCCGAGCGCGTCCTCCCGGGTCGGCTTCGGCTCGGTCGTCGCTTCGCTCGCCGGTGGGCGTAGAGCGGCGGGCCCTGCCGACACCGACCCGGCGGGCGGCGTCGCCGCGACCGACGGTGCGGAAGCCAGGCCGGCTGGCGGAAGG
>NZ_JAGPXZ010001025.1:0-1768 GCF_018070305.1 Micromonospora sp. M51
GATCTTGATGGCGGCGACGGCGGCGGGGTGGGGGTGGGGGTGCGGGCGGGTTAGGCGGCGGTGGACCAGATGGCGCGGAAGGCGGCGGCTTCGCCGGCCAGCCAGCGTTCGATCTGCTCGGGCTTGGCGTCGGTGGGCATGTGGTGGGCCTGGCCACGGCGGACATCCACCAGGACCGGTTCGGCGTGCGGGAGCACCGCGTCCATGTGGCGGGCCATCAGGTGCAGGGTGGCCAGCACCGATTCCTCGCTCGGCGGGGTCTCGTCGAAGTGCAGGCGGACCGCTTCGGCGCGGCCGTCGGCGTGGCGTACACCGAAATGGGGGTTGATCTTGACGGGTAGGTCGCCCAGCATGGCCAGGGCGTCGCGGGTCTGGGCGAGGTCGACGGCGGCCGGCTCGCCGAGGGAGTGCAGCCAGGCCGTGGCGCCGGGAACGAGCGCCTGGTAGAGCGGGCGCCAGCGAGGCTTGACCACGTCGACCACCCCGGTCAGGTGGGTGCCGCCGGTGTGGAAGGCGATGTCGGCCTTGAGTGCCTTGACGAACTGCCCGTGCGGGTTGAAGCCGGACCGGCTGGCTCGCTGCTTACGCAGACCGCCCACGAAGGTCGCCTTGGTGGGGCCGGTGCGGTCGACGTAGCGGGTGAAGCCGAGCAGCGTGGCGTAGGGGGTGAGGGGCGTGGCGGCGGGCGCGGTCACGGGCGTCCTCCCGGATCGTAATCCTGCAGGTCAGGAACTCGATTAGTACATACATTCTAATCGACGGGTCTGACATCGCCCAGCGAAAGAAGGGGTGCGGAAAACGCGACAAAGGGGGCCGTCCGGCGTGCGGACGACCCCCTGCCGAGACGCCTGTTAGAGCTGGCCGACGTCGGTGATCCGGACGACCGCCGCACCGATCTCGTCCGAGGCGGCCAGGTCGACCTCGGCGCTGATGCCCCAGTCGTGGTCACCGTCCGGGTCGTCGAAGATCTGCCGTACGGTCCACCGCTCCCGGCCCTGCTCGATCATGAGCAGCGCCGGGCCGCGGGCGTCCGGCCCGACCCCGATCGAGTCGTACGCCTCGAAGTACGGCCCGAGAGCGTCGGCCCAGGCGTCGTAGTCCCAGCCGTCCTCGGCGTCCAACTCGGCGAGCAGGTCCCAGCGGCGCAGCGCGGCCAGCTCGACGCGGCGGAACAGCGCGTTGCGCACCAGCACCCGGAACGCCCGTGCGTTGCGGGTCACCGCCGGTGGCCGGTCGGCGAGGGCGGCGTGCGCCTGGGCCACCTCGGCCACGTCGGACGGGTTACGCAGCCGCTCCCACTCGTCGATCAGGCTGGAGTCGACCTGGCGGACCAACTCGCCCAACCACTCGATGAGGTCGATCAGCTCCTCGGTCTTGGCGTCCTCGGGCACTGTCTGCCGCAGCGTCTTGTACGCGTCGGCCAGGTAGCGCAGGACCAGGCCCTCCGAGCGGGTCAGCCCGTAGAACTGCACGTACTCGGTGAAGGTCATGGCCCGCTCGTACATGTCGCGGACCACGGCCTTGGGGGAGAGCTGGTGGTCGGCGACCCAGGGGTGCCCCTGCCGGTACATCTCGTACGCGGCCTCCAGCAGCTCGGCCAGAGGCTTCGGGTGGGTCACGTCCTCGAGCAGTTCGAGGCGCGCCTCGTACTCGATGCCCTCGGCCTTCATGGCGGCGACGGCCTCGGCGCGCGCCTTGAACTGCTGCGCGGTGAGGAGCTGCGGGGGGTCGGCGAGGCTCGCCTCGTGCACGCTGTGGCCGTCGAGCG
>NZ_JAGPXZ010001026.1:0-1766 GCF_018070305.1 Micromonospora sp. M51
GAGCGATCGACACCAGCGCGGCGGCCGACATGGCCCGGACGTTACCGACGCTCGCGCACCGGCGTGACCCCCGATCGTGATCCCGTGCCGGACCGACGCGGCCGTTCGGTGACCACCACCACCGCGACCCCGGCCACGATGACGGCACCGCCGAGCAGCACCTGCGGGGTGACCGGCTCGGCCACCAGCAGCGCGCCGAGCACCACCGCGACCGCCGGGTTCACGTAGGCGTACGTCGACACCAGCGAGATCGGCGCGTTGTGCAGCAGCCAGACGTACGCGGTGAAGGCCACCAGTGAACCAGCCACCATGAGGTAGCCCAGCGCCAACCAGGACCGGGTGCTGACCGCCGCCGGGTGGAAGTCGGCCAGTTCGCCCCGACCGGCGGCGACGACCGCCAGCACCAGCGAGCCAGCCACCATCTCGTACACGGTGGCCACGAAGGGGTCGGCGGGCATCCGGATCCGTCCGGACAGGAACGACCCGACCGACCAGGAGGCGGTCGCCGCCACCACAGTCAACGCCCCGACCAGCGGCACCGCGCCCGAACCACCGCCGGGCAGCACCAACAGGATCAGGCCGACGAAGCCCACAGTGACCCCGGCGAACGTCCAGAGCGGCGGCCGGTCCCCGGTGGCCGAGCGCAACAGCACCACCAGCAGCGGCACCGTGGCCACCAGCAGCGCGGCGATCCCGGACGGCACCGCGACGCCGGGCGGCCCCGATTCGGCGAGCACCACCAGGCCGTTGCCACCGGCGAGCAGGAGCACCCCGACCAACGCGACGGAGCCGAGTTGCCGTCGGTCCACCCGCAGCGCGCCGGGGCCCCGGCGCAACCCCAGCACCACCGCCAGGAACAGGCCGGCCACCGCGAACCGGAGGGCGGCCGACAGCAGCGGGGGCAGCGTCTCCACGGTGATCCGGATGGCCAGATAGGTCGACCCCCAGAGCAGGTAGACCACGATCAACGCGGTCCAGATCAGTGCCGGTGTGGTGCTGACGCGACGGCCGGCGAGGGCCGTGGCGCTCGGTGGAGGTGAGCTCATCAGTGGACCACGCTACGGTGACCTCGGAGTCCGCGTCGCGCTTTGGTGGCCGGCCTCTCACCACTCGTGCAGGAGGGCGGCATGACGAACTACGGACAACCGGGAGGCGGCCACCCGGGGCCGTGGCGTGGCCAGCGACCCGATGAGACACCAGGTCATCCGGTGCAGCGGCAGTACCCGCCCAGGCCCGAGTCGTACCCACCGACGCCCGAGTCCTACCCGCCGGCGGTCTCGTCGTATCCGCCCGGCCCGCAGGGGCCCGGGTCATACGGCGAGCCGACCTACGGAGGCGGTGCGGGAACGCAGTACGGTGCAGCGCCCGGCGCGCCCTACGGCGGCTCGTACCAGCCGACGCCGACCTACGGCGGGCAGCCGCCGTACCGGCCCGACGACCCGTACGGCGAGGATCCGGCACCGGGCCGGCGCGGCCGGGGGCCGCTGATCGCGGTGCTGGCCGTCGTCCTCGTGGTGCTGGCCGTCGCCGGTGTGTTCTGGTTCCGCGATGGACAGAGCGAACCGGCGCCGGCGGCGGCGCCGAGCAGTCCGGCGGCGGTTGCCGGTGAGCCCAGCGCGGACGCGGTCGAGCCCGCGCCGAGCGCGGCGGCGCCGGAGTCGTCGGCCGATCCCCGGTTCGCCAAGGTCGGCCAGTGCGTCCGCAACGACGGCGCCGCCGGCGGCAAACCCAAGCTGCTGATCAGCGGTTGCACCGCGAAGTCGTAC
>NZ_JAGPXZ010001027.1:0-1722 GCF_018070305.1 Micromonospora sp. M51
GGAGACCGCGCACGTGCTCGGCGAGTTGGAGTACGACCTGGCGGCCTTCACCCACGGTCCCGAGTTGACCGACAACCCCCGCGACCGCATCCGCGCCTTCCTCTCCGCGCATCGTTGAGCGGCCCGCCGGCGGGCCTCACAGCCAGCCGGACCGGCGGAACAGGCGGTACAGGAACACTGCCGCCGCCGCCATCAGGGTCAGCGCCCCGGCGTAGCCGTAGCGCCAGGCCAGCTCGGGCATGTGGTCGAAGTTCATGCCGTAGATGCCGGCGATGCCGGTCTGGGTTGCCGCGATGGCCGCCCAGGCGGCGATCTTGCGCATGTCGTTGTTCTGCTCCACGGCGAGCTGCGCCAGCCGCGACTGGACGATCGAGGTGAGCAGGTCGTCGTACGCGGCCACCCGATCCACCGCCCGGCTCAGCCGGCCGTCCACGTCGACGAACCAGCGGTGCAGGGCGCGCGGCGGGCCGTCGGGTTCGAGCAGCGTACGCATCGGCGCCTGCAACGGCAGGACCGCCCGCTTGAACTCCACCACCTCCCGTTTGAGCTGGTAGATGTGCTGGATGTCGGCCGTGCGGTCGCGGGCGAACACCGCCTCCTCGACCCGCTCGAGGTCGCGTTCCACGTGCCCGGCCACCTCCAGGTAGGAGTCGACCATGCGGGCGCAGACCGCGTACGCCACCGCCCACGGGCCGGCGGCCAGCAGCGCGGGGCGGCGCTCGATGTCGGCGCGGACGCTGCGCAGCGCCCCGGCGGCACCGTGCCGCACAGTGATGGCGAAGCGGTCACCGAGCAGCACCATGACGTCCCCGGTGTCGATGACCTCGGAGGTGTCGGTCAGCTCGTCGTGCTCCACGTACCCGGCGGTGCGCAGGACCAGCAGCGTGACCGGCCCGTTGCGCTGCACGGTGGGCCGGTGCCCGTCGGCGAGCGCCTGTTCGACGGTCAGCTCGTCGAGGCCGAAGGTCCGGCCGACCGCGGCGAGCACGGCCGCGCCGGGATCGTGCAGTCCGAGCCACACGAAGGCGTCGCGGCCGTGCCGGGCCCGGGCGTACGCGTCGGCGTAGTGGAGGTGACCGGGTTCCCGGCGGCCGTTGACGTAGACGGCGCAGTCGACCACGGCGTCCGGGTTGGACCGACGGGGGGTGGGGGAGCCGTCCTCGATCCGTCCGAGCAGTCGACGGGCCAGGGCCCGTACGCGTCGACCTGTTCGGTCCCGTACCGGTCGCTGATCCACCGCGTGCCTCCCCGCCGCCGACGCACCACCTCGATCAGGGATGGTGCCACCGCATTCTGCCGAGCAGGGCCCGGCGCACGGCAGCGGGGCGGCGGTGCGGGTGACTGAGGCGGGCCACCCCGTTCAGGCGGTGCGGGTGGCGAAGACGACGACGTTGTCGACGTAGTTGCCGCTCGTGGCGTCGAACCGGCCGCCGCAGGTGATCAGGCGCAGCTCGGCGGCGTCCGCCGGGCCGTAGACCAGCGTGGTGGGGAAGTGCTCCTTGGGGTACGCGCGAACGGCGTCCACTGTGAACGTCGCGACCCGTGCGTCGGCGCGGGTGACCTGGACCTGCTGCCCGGCGCGGAGCCGACCGAGGTCGAAGAAGACCGCCGGGCCGGACGGCGCGTCGACGTGTCCCACCAGGACGGCGTTGCCGGTCTCGCCGGGGCTGACCCCGTGCCGGTACCAGCCGGCTAGGGTGGGCCGGTCCAGTGGCGGCACCT
>NZ_JAGPXZ010001028.1:0-1717 GCF_018070305.1 Micromonospora sp. M51
GACCGCACCCGCTGGCTGTTGGACCGGGCGGCGGCCGCCGACGTGCCCGCCCGGCTGCGCAGCCTGCGCTGAGCGCGGCCCGCTACTCGCCGCGTCGGCGCCGCAGAGCGGCGAGCGCCTCGTTCAGCAGGGCCTCGCCCTCCTCGGCGGTGCGCCGCTCCTTCACGTACGCCAGGTGGCTCTTGTACGGTTCGGCGCGGGCCCGGCCCGGCGGGTTCTGGGCGTCCGGGCCGGCGGGCAGGCCGCAGCGGGGGCAGTCCCACTGGGCCGGCGGCTCGACGTCCGCGGCGATCCGGATGTCGACCCGGTGGTCGTTACGGCACCAGTAGGTGACGTCCTGTCGGGGGGCGGGTTGGTGCCGCTCGTCCGGGCGCATGGGTGCGGACCCGACCCGGGCTCCCCGGATAACGTTGCCACTCGGCACGGCTGCTCGCTCCTGTCGTCGGAGGGGACCCGCCGTCTTCGGGGGTGGAGCGGCGGGCGACGCGGTGCAGCGGGAAAAGCCTGCGCGCGGTCCGTCGAGTGACGAACCGCGCGCAGATTGTACGACTTACTGGGCCTGCTCAGGCGCCGCTGTTCATCTGGAGGCGCAGCCAGAGCCCGAGCCCGACGATCGCGGCGAACCAGACGACGCTCACCAGCACGGTGTAGCGGTCCAGGTTCTTCTCCGCGACCGAGGAGCCCGCGAGGCTGGAGCTGACGCCACCGCCGAACATGCTCGACAGACCGCCGCCCTTGCCGCGGTGCAGCAGGATCAGCAGGGTGAGCAGAATGCTCGTGATGACCAGCAACACGATCAACGTGTATGCGAACCAGATCGGCATGGCTGGGGTCAGTTCCTCTCGTAGCGATCCTCGCCCGGTCTGATCGGGCACGGCGGCACCGACCGGCGGACGGGCGGTGTCAAGGATACCGAGCGATCAGCGAGCGAGGTGCTCCGGGAACCGGCAGATCTGAGCGAATTCCTCGGCGTCCAGGCTGGCGCCCCCCACCAGGCCCCCGTCCACGTCCGCCTGACCCATGATCGAGGCGATGTTGGACGCCTTGACCGAGCCGCCGTAGAGGACCCGGACCTGGTCGGCGGTCTCCTGGTCGAAGCGGGCCGCCAGCCGCTGACGCACCGCCCCGCAGACCTCCTGAGCGTCGTCAGGGGTCGCGGTCTTGCCGGTGCCGATCGCCCAGACCGGCTCGTACGCGACCACTACCTGCCGCACCTGCTCGGGGGTGAGCCCGGCGAGGCCCCCGTCGAGCTGGTCGGAGCAGTGCGCCACATGGGTGCCCTGCTCGCGGACGTCCAGCCCCTCCCCCACGCAGAGGATCGGCGTCAGGCCGTGCGTCAGCGCCGCCTTGACCTTGGCGTTGACCAACGCGTCGTCCTCGTGGTGGTAGGCCCGCCGCTCGGAGTGCCCCACCACGACGTACGTGCAGCCGAGCTTGGCCAGCATCGGCCCGGAGATCTCCCCGGTGTACGCGCCGGACGCGTGCGGGGAGAGGTCCTGCGCGCCGTAGCCGATCAGCAGCTTGTCGCCGTCCACCGCGGTCTGCACGGTTCGCAGGTCGGTGAAGGGCGGCAGCACGACCGTCTCGACGTCGGTGAGCTGCTTCTCGGTGAGGCTCGCCGCCAACTTCTGCACCAGCAGGTTGGCCTCGAGGTGGTTGAGGTTCATCTTCCAGTTGCCGGCCATCAACGGCCGGCGGGTGGTGCTCGACATTCAGT
>NZ_JAGPXZ010000103.1:0-12145 GCF_018070305.1 Micromonospora sp. M51
GAAGCGCAGCCCGTGCACGACGGCGTACCCCTGCTGTTCCCAGACCTCCAGGTGACACTGCGGGTGGGCGGCGAAGGCCCGCCTGCCGCGCCGGTCGGCGTGGATGCGCAGGGCCACCTGCTGGGCCATCGTCCCGGTGGGGAAGAACAGCGCTTCGTCGGTGCCGAGCAGGGAGGCCAACCGCCGTTCGAGGGCGGCCACCGGCCCGTCCGGTCCGTTCGGCGGCGTGGCCGGGTCGACCTGGGCCAGCATCGACCGCAGGAGGTCGTGCGGCCGACGGCGCAGCTCCGAGTGCAGGAACAGGGAACGCCGCACAGTCATTGCGGCAGTATCCACCCTCAGCCGGTTCGTCGCTCGTGGCCCGGGTCGGTGTCGGCGCGCCAGGCGGCGGCGAGATCCTCGCGCGCCCGGGCGACCCGGGAGCGGATCGTGCCGACCGGGCACTGGCAGACGTGCGCCGCCTCGGCGTAGGACAGGCCGAGCACCTGGGTGGCGACGAACGCCTCACGCCGCTCCCGGGTCAGGCCGGCGATCAGCTGGTGCAGCGTCACTTCCTCGTCGGCGTCGGTGGTGATCGCACCGGCGGCCTCGGCCGCCGCCTGCCAGTCCGGCACCGACGCCGTCCTCGGGCGGGCCACCGCCGTCCGGACGTGATCCACGGCGACGCGCCGGGCGATGGTGAACACCCAGGTGCGGGCCGACGAGCGGCCGGCGAAGCCGGGCAGGTTGCGAAAAGCTCGCAGGAACGTCTCCTGGGTCAGGTCGTCGGCCTCCCCCGGCCCGGCCAGGTGCGACAGGAACCGCCAGACCTGGTCCTGCAGTGCCCGGATGAACGCCGTGGCGGCCTGCCCGTCACCCTGACCCGCCTGCCGCGCCCACCGGGTCACCTGGTCGTCGTCAACGACACCGTTGCGCACCGACCACCGTCCTGTGTGCCACCGGGCGCTCCTTCATGCCGAGATGCCGTCGTCGGAACGCCGCCGATCGGCCGCGCACTCTGGTGGTCGCCGCCGGAGCCGGAAAAGTTCCCGGGCGTCCCACCTTCGACTGATCTGGCGGATGTCCGACGCGACGAGCGCCGGCGGGCCGCTCAGCGCGGGACGGGTTGGTCCGCGCTCTCGCGTTCTCTCGGCACCGCGAGGTCGGGCATGCGCCACGACCGCCACAGCTGGCTGTATCCGCCCCCGGCGCTGAGCAGCTCGGCGTGCGTCCCGTGCTCGGCGACGCGCCCGTGGTCCAGGACGACGATGCGGTCCGCGGTGGCCGCCTGGCTGAGACGGTGGGCGACGACCAGCGTCGTACGGCCCTCGGTGGCGGCCACCGCGGCGCGGTCGAGGTCCCGGGCGCCCGCGCTGCCCGCCTCGGCGGTGGCCTCGTCGAGGACCGCCACCGCCGGATCGGCGAGGACGAGGCGGGCCAGCGCGAGCAGCTGGGCCTGGGCCGAGGTGAGCTGCCGACCGCCCTCCCCCACCGGGGTGTTGAGGCCGTCCGGCAGTCCCCGCACCCACTCGGTGGCGCCGACCCGGTCGAGGGCGGTGGTGATCTCGGCGTCGGTGGCGTCCGGGGCGGCCAGGCGCAGGTCGTCGGCGAGCGGCCCGGCGAAGACGTGCACCTCCTGGCTGATCAGGGCGATCTCGCGACGGAGGCGGTGCTCGTCGAGCTGGGCCAGCGGCACGCCGCGCAGGGTGACCGCACCGTGGGTGGGCGCGATGATGCCGGCGATGATGCCGGCGAGGGTGCTCTTGCCCGCGCCGCTCGCGCCGACCAGGGCGACGCGCTCCCCGGGTGCGAGACGCAGGGCGATGTCCCGCAGGACCACCGGCCCGTCGTCGTAGCGGTGCTGCGCGACTGTCACCTCCAGTGCCGCCGGTACGCCCCGGTCGTGGCGGGTGGGCTCGACGCCGGCGGGGGTCGCGGTGTCCGGCAGGGTGGTGACCCCGACGAGTCGGGCCAGGCTGGCCCCGGCCTGCAACACCGAGTCCGACTCGAACAGCAGCAGGCCGATGGGGTTGAAGAGGCGGTGGAAGTAGAGCGCGGCGGTGGTGGCGGCACCGACGGTGGCCAGGTCGCCGCGGACCAGCAGGAAGCCGGCGAGCAGCACGGCGGCGAGCCCCACGAACTCCGAGCGGTTGATGCGCAACCCGAAGCGGGTGTAGAGGCCGAAGATCTCCAGGGACAGGTCGCGGGCGACGCCGGAGCGATCCGCGATCCGGGCGACGTGGGCGTCCTCCATCCGGTAGGCGCGCACTGTCGCCGCGCCCCGCAGCGCCTCGGCGGTCGCCTGCGCCCGCTCGCCCGTCGCCACCCGCTCCCGGGCGTAGTACGGCACGGATCGCCGGAGGTACCAGCGCAGCGCCAGCGCGTACGCCGGGGCCGCGACCAATCCGGCGATGCCGAGCCGCCAGTCGAGGGCGAAGAGCCCGGCCGCGGTCAGCACCACGGACAGCAGCGCGCCGAGGAAGGCGGGGCCGCTGGTGGCGATCACGTTCGTCACCACTGCCACGTCGTCGCCGGCGCGGGCCACCAGGTCCCCGGTGCCGGCCCGCTCCAGGGTGGCCGACGGCAGGTGCAGGGCGCGGTCGAGGACCCGTTCCCGGAGTCGGGCCAGCACGGTCTCGCCGAGGCGCGCGGCGACCGCGGCGCCGGCCGCGGTGAGGAGCCCCGCGAGCACGGCGGCGCCCGCGATCACACCGGCCCAGCCCAGCACCGTCGGTGTGTCGGTGCCGGCGATGACGTCGTCGACGAGGCGGCCGAGCACCCAGGGAGCGACCAGCCCGGTCGCGGCCGCGGCGACCAGCAACGTGCCGGCGACGGCGCTGAGCCCCGGCAGGAGGGCCAGCTCGGTGCGCAGGGCGGCCCAGGTCTCCCGGCCGGTGGCCGTCGGCAGCAGGTGCCGGCTGATCGGCTCGGCCGTCATCGCAGGGTCTCCTCGCGGTAGCGGGCGTCGCTGGCGAGCAACAGCTCGTGCGGGCCCTCGGCGACGACCCGTCCCCGGTCGATCACCGCGACCCGGTCGGTGATCCGCAACAGCGCCGGACTGGTGGTGATCAGCACCGTGCCCCGGGTTCCCGTCCCCCGAGCCGTGGCCAATCGCGCGGCGAGCAGCCCTTCGGTCACCGAGTCGACCGCCGTGGTGGGGTTGTGCAGCACCAGCACCGGCGGGTCGGCGACGAGCGCCCGGGCCAGCCCGATCCGCTGCCGCTGCCCGCCGGAGAGGTTCGCGCCGCGTTCGGTGAGCAGGCGGTCCAGTCCGTGCGGGTGCGCGGCGAGCACGTCCTCGGCGGCGGCGGCGCGGACGGCGGCACGCAGGACCTCGTCGTCGACGGAGGTCCCGGCGCACAGATTGTTGCGCAGCGTCCCCTCGAACAGCGCCACGTCGTGCTGCTCGACGAGGATCGTGGCGCGCGCGGCATCGATGTGCAGCTCGTCGGCGGGTACGCCGTCGACGCGGAGCGTCCCCCGGTGCTCCGCGCGGGGCACCCGGCCGGCCAGCAACGCGACCAGCGCCTCGGCGTCGCTCGGGTCGTAGGCGAGAAGGCCCAGGATCTCACCGGCCCCGACGCGCAGGTTGACGTCGTCGAGGCCCGCGTAGCTGACCCCGTCGAGGGCGAGCCGTGACGGGCCCGGGGCGGGCGGCCCGGCGTCACCCGGCTGGACGACCGGCGCGGCACCGAGGACCCGGGCGACCCGCCCCGCGGAGGCGCGGGCCATGGCGAACAGCTGGACGCAGTACCCGAGCGTCTGGACCGGCTCGGCGATGAACTGGGCCAGCCCGACCACCGCCACCAGCTCGCCGATGGTGAGTCGGCCCTGCAACGCGAGCCAACCGGCGAATCCGGCGACCGTCGCGAGGAAGAGGCCGTTGACGGTGGTGGTGAGCCCGAGGTGCAGGCCCTTGGTGGTGGCGGCGCGCAGGGTGACGTCGAGCGCGTGGCGGCTGGCCCCCGCGTACCGACGGGCGGCGTGGTCCTGTGCGCCGATGCCGCGCAGCACGCGCAGGCCGGTGACGAGGTCGACGGCGAGGGCGGTGGTGGCGGCGAGCGCCTCCTGCTGCGACGTGCTGCGCCGGGTGAGCAGCGGCGCCATCCGCTGCAGGGCGACGACAAGCAGGGGTACGCCGATGAGCACCCCGAGCCCGAGGGGAATGTCGACGACGAGCAGGGCGACGGCGGCGACCACGATGGCGGTGAGCGCGGCGGCGGTGAGTCCGGCGACGCGCACGACGAGCGCGGAGAGCTCGGCGTCGGAGGCCGTCACGGACAGCAGTTCGCCGTCGCGCAGGCCCGAGCGGCGTCCCCGCGGGTCGAGGGCGCTGCGGACGATCTCGACCCGGGTGGTGTGCGCCTCGTGTTCCACGGCGGCGAACGCCAGTCGCGCGCCGGCCCGGTAGGCGAAGGCGAGCACCGTGAACAGGGCGGCCAGCCCGGCCAGCGAGAGCAGCAGGGCGCGGACGTCCCCGGTGGCCACCGCGCGGTCGATGACCACGCCGACGGCCACCGGGACGAGAGCTTCGGTGGCCTGGTGGGTGCAGAGCAGCGCGATGCCGGCGGCCACCCGGGCGCGCTGTCGACGCAGCGCGCGACGCAGCACGGCACCGCCGGTGGTCTCGGCGACTGTCATATGCGAATCGATGAGGGCACGGCGGCGGACTCCACTGATGATTAGGGAAGGCTAACCTAACACTCCAGTGGTGGGGTCGAAGGTGCGGGCCCGGTGCTCACCCACCCGACACCGAACAGGGCAGGCCGAGACCCTTGACGGCCGCCGCGACCAGGACCTCCGGGGCCGACGAGAGATCGAGGACGAGCACCGACTCGTCCGGCCCGGCCGGTTCCAACGTGGCCAGCTGCGACTCCAGCAGACTGGCCGGCATGTAGTGCCCCTCGCGCTTTGCCAGTCGCGCCCGGATGACCTCCGCCGGCCCGTCCAGGTGCACGAAGTCCACAGGGAGCGGGCCCCGACGGAGCACGTCGCGGTACGACCGCTTCAACGCCGAGCAGGCGAGCACCGTCGAACGGCCCTCCGCGCCACGGTCGGCGATCCACGCGGCGATGTCCCGCAGCCAGGGCGCCCGGGTGGCATCGTCCAGCGGTACGCCGGACCGCATCCGCGCCACGTTCTCCGGGGAGTGGAACTCGTCCGCCTCGGCGAACGTCAACCCGGTCGCCGCGCTGATCCCGCGTGCCACGGTGGTCTTGCCGGCCCCGGAGACGCCCATCACCACGACGTGCCGGGTGGACCGGGCGCCGCGCCGCTCACCAGTCATGGACCGTGCCGTCCTTGAGCCGGTTGAACGGCAGGTACGCCGGCTCGTACGGGAACCGGGCCGCCGCCTCCTCGTCGAGCTCCACCCCGAGCCCCGGTTGGTCGCCCGGGTGCAGGTAGCCGTCGGTGAAGGTGAACGACTGCCGGAACACCTCGTTGGCCAGCGGGGTGTGCTTCATGTACTCCTGGATCCCGAAGTTGTGGATGGCCAGGTCCAGGTGCAGCGCCGCCGCCATACCCACCGGGGAGATGTCGGTGGGGCCATGGATGCCGGACTTGATCTGGTACTGGGCGGCGAAGTCGAGCAGCTTGCGCATGGCGGTGATGCCACCGGTGTGGGTGACGGCGGACCGGACGTAGTCGATCAACTGCTCACGGATCAGGGTCTGGTAGTCCCACACGGTGTTGAAGACCTCGCCGATGGCCAGCGGGGTGGTGGTGTGCTGGCGGACCAACCGCAGCGCCTCCTGGTTCTCGGCCGGGGTGCAGTCCTCCAGCCAGAACAGGTCGTACGGTTCGAGGGCCTTGCCGAGCTTGGCGGCCTGGATCGGCGTCATCCGGTGGTGCCCGTCGTGCAGCAGCGGCAGCTCCGGGCCGAACTCGTTGCGTACCGCCTCGAAGACCGACGGCAGGTGGCGCAGGTACGCGCGGGTGTCCCAGTCCTCCTCGGCGGGCAGCGGGGTGCGCTGGGCGGGTTCGTAGTCGTAGCGCTGGCCGGTGGCGCTGGGCTGCGCGGCCACGCCGTAGACCGCGTTGATGCCCGGCACCGAGGTCTGCACCCGGATCGACCGGAAGCCCTCGTCGAGGTGGCGGCGGATCGAGTCGAACAGCTCGGGAAGGTCGCGACCCGAGGCGTGCCCGTACGCCATGATGCCGGTGCGGGACGCGCCGCCCAGCAGTTGGTACAGCGGCATGCCGGCAGCCTTGGCCTTGACGTCCCAGAGTGCGACGTCCACCGCGGCGATGGCCGCCATGGTGACCGGGCCTCGCCGCCAGTACGCCGACCGGTACAGGAACTGCCAGGTGTCCTCGATCCGGTGCGCGTCGCGCCCCATCAGCAGCGGGGCGACGTGGTCGCGCAGGTACGAGGCGACGGAGAGTTCACGGCCGTTGAGCGTGGCGTCGCCCAGACCGGTGATCCCCTCGTCGGTGGTGATCTTCAGGGTGACGAAGTTCCGGTCGGGGCTGGACACGATGACGTCTGCTGCGACGATCTTCACTGGGGGCCTTTCCGTTAGTGCCGGTCGGGGTCTCACCACTCCGCATAGGAGCCGTCGGGGTGCCGCCAGGTGGGGCTGCGCCAGGCGTGCCCGCGCTTGTCAGCGGTCCGCACCGCGTGTTCGTCGATCTCGATGCCGAGGCCGGGGGCTGTCAACCGCTGCACGTACCCGTCGACGAAGGTCAGCGGGGTCTGGTCGAGGCAGTAGTCGAGCACCTCGGCGCCCTGGTTGTAGTGGATGCCGATGCTCTGTTCCTGGATGAGGAAGTTGGGGGTGGCGAAGCCGACCTGCAGGCAGGCGGCGAGGGCGATCGGCCCGAGCGGACAGTGCGGGGCGAGCTGCACGTCGTACACCTCGGCCAACGTGGCGATCTTGCGAACCTCGGTGATGCCGCCGGCGTGCGCGAGGTCCGGTTGGGCCACGGCGATGCCGGCCTGCAGCACGGGCAGGAACTCCTGCCGGCTGTAGAGCCGCTCCCCGGTGGAGATGGGGGTGCTGGTGCAGCGGACGACCTCACCGATCAGGTGCGAGTTCTCCGGAACCACCGGTTCTTCCAGGAAGAACGGCCGGTACGGCTCCAGCAGCGGCGCGACCCGCCGGACGTTGGCGAGAGTGAACCGGCCGTGGAAGTCGACGGCGACGTCGCGGTCGTCGCCGAGAACCTCACGGGCGACGGCCACCCGCCGCACCACCGCGTCGAGGTCGGCGACCGAGGCGAGCGCGCCCATCGGCCCGGACGCGTTCATCTTCACCGCGGTCAGGCCCGCCTCGACCCGGGCGCTGATCTGGTCTCGGATCTCGGCGGGCTCGTCGCCGCCGATCCAGCCGTAGACCCGGATCCGGTCCCGGACCGGCCCGCCGAGTAGTTGGTGCACGGGGGCGCCGTAGTGCTTACCGGCGATGTCCCAGAGCGCCTGGTCCAGACCGGACACCGCGCTGGCCAGGATCGGGCCGCCCCGGTAGAAGGACCCCTTGGTCAACACCTGCCAGTGGTCCTCGATACGCAGCGCGTCGCGACCCGTGAGCAGTTCGCTGAGCTGGTCGACGGCCGTGCGTACGGTCTCGGACCGGCCCTCGCAGGTCGCCTCACCCCAGCCGACGATGCCGGACTCCGTCTCGATCCGGACGAACAGCCAGCGCGGCGCGACCAGGAAGGTCTCCACCTTCGCGATCCTCGTCATGTGCCGGTCAGCCCTTCGTGGCACCGGCGGTCAGGCCGGAGACGACGTACTTCTGCACGAACAGGGCGATCAGCATGATCGGCAGGGTGACCACCGTCGCGGCGGCCATCAGGCCCCCCCAGTCGATGCTGGCGTAGCCGACGAAGTCGAAGATCGCGACGGGGAGCGTCTTCGTGTCGGAGCCGGAGAGCACCAGGGCGAACATGAAGTTGTTCCAGGAGAAGATGAAGGAGAGGATGCCGGCGGTCGCGACGCCCGGCACCGACAGCGGCAGGGTGATCCGCCGGAACGCGCCGATGTGGGTCAGCCCGTCGACCAGCGCCGCCTCTTCCAACTCGGCCGGCAGGCCGTCGAAGTAGCCCATCATGATGTAGACGATCAGCGGGAGCGACACGAACATGTGGCTCAGGATCAGCACGCTGAACCCGCCGACCAGCTTCAGGTTCGAGAAGACGTAGTACCAGGGCACCAGCAGCGAGACGCCGGGGATCACCCGGGCCATCAGCACGACGAGCGCGGACTTCTTCATGCTGAACCGGCTCATCGAGTACGCGGCGGGCACGCCGAGCAGGAGCGAGAGCGCGGTGGCCGCGAACGCCACCCAGAGACTGTTGCCGATGAACTGGAGATAGTTGGCCTGCTGGAGAACTGTCTCGTAGTTCTTCAGGCTGGGCGAGAAGACGAACGCCTTGGCGGTGTCGTAGATGTCCACGTTGGTCTTGAACGACGCGGCGATCATCCAGAGCAGCGGCGCCATCAGCGCGAAGACCACGACCACCAGCGCCGAGGTGCGGAAGACGCGGTACGGCTTGCTCGGCTTCATCGGCCCAGCCCCTTCTTGCGATAGGTGAGGGCCCACATCACCCCGATGATGATCAGGAAGAAGATGATGAGGACTGTCGACGAGACGCCGTAGTCGTTGTAGTCGAAGCTGAGGCCGTAGGCGTACACGTTGAGGGTCTCGACCTCGTGGAACGACCCGCCGCCGCGACCCTTGGTGGCGTAGAGGATGTCGAACGTCTTGAGCGCGTCGATGCCGCGCAGCAGGATGGCGACGATCACCGTGGGCATCAACAGCGGGAGGGTGACGTGCCGGAACCGCTGCCAGCTGCTGGCGCCGTCGATCCGCGCCGCTTCCTGCGGCTCGTCGGAGAGCGAGGTGAGCCCGGCGAGCAGGATCAGCACGACCATCGGGGTCCACTGCCAGATGTCGATGAACATCGTGGTCGGCAGGGCCGAGTGCTGCCCGGCCAGCCAGGGCTGCGGGCCGATCCCGATCCAGCCGAGCAGTTGGTTCGCCATCCCGATGTTGGGATCGAAGATCAGCCGCCACATCATGCCGACCGCCACCGGAGTGGCCACCAGTGGCAGGAGGATCGCGACGCGGACCCACTTCTCACCGCGGAAGGGTCGCCACAGCAGCAGGGCGATCGCCATGCCGAGGATGACCTCGAAGAACAGCACGACGCCGGTGAACAGGACGGTACGCCAGACCGCCGGCCAGAACCGGTCGGTGTCGGTGAGCACGTCGAGGTAGTTCTGGATTCCGATGAACTCCGACTCGGCGCGCACCGAGCCCTCGGCGTCGGTCAGGCTCAGGTACCCGGTCCACGCCACCGGAAAGATGATCAGCACGGCGACGAAGAGCATGGCGGGTGCCGCGAAGAGCCACTTGCGGTGCTCGTTCGTCCACCGTGACCAGGCGGAGTCTTCCTGGACCGCCGCAGGGGCCTCGGGCGTGTCGGTGCGGGGGGTGATGACGGCTGACATGAGGGGTCTCCGGGTTCGGGGGTCAGGTCCCGGCGGGGCGGCGGAGCCGGTCGGCTCCGCCGCCCGGCGGTCGGGCTACTTCGCCTCGTCGTCGAGGAACTTCTGGAACGCCGCGTTGGCCGTCTCCGCCGAGGCGGCGGCGTCCTTGCCGGTGATCGCGTCCACGATCGGCTGGCCGACGATCTCCCGCGCCTCGGCCACCTTGACGACCAGCGGACGGTCGTGGCCGACACCGTTGGCGGTGCTGACCGTGTTCGCCTCGGCCAGGTCCTTCGGGTAGGAGGCGGTACCCGCCGGGTTCGCCCAGACCGAGGTGCGGGCACCGGGTACGCCGGCCGTCTGCTGCGCCAGCGCCTGCTCCTTGCCGGCCGCCCACTGGATGAACTTCCAGGCGTTGTCCTTGTTCTCCGAGCTGTCGTTCACCCCGAGTGCCCAGGACGGGATGTTGTACGGCTTCGAGCCGGCCGGGCCGGCCGGGAAGGCCGCGAAGCCGACCGTGTCGACGACCTTGGACTTGGTCGGGTCGGTGGCGTTCTTGTAGAGCGAGTTGGCCTCGGTGTAGAAGGCGGCCTTGCCCTGCGTGAAGATCGCCATCGCCTCGGACCAGCTCATGTCGGTGCTGATGTTCTCCGGGCCGTGGTCGCGCAGCAGCCCGCCGTAGTAGGCGTACGCCTGCTTGGCCTGCTCGGTGTTGACAGTCGCCTTCCCGCTGGAGTCCACGAAGTCGCCGCCGAAGCTGAAGAGGAAGCTGGAGAACTGGGTGACGGCGGCGGCCTTGCCGGTACGCGCGACGAAGCCGGCGACGCCCGGGTTGTCCGCCTCGATCTTCGCGGCCTGCGCCTTGAGCTCGTCGAGCGTCTTCGGTGGCGCGGTGAAGCCGGACTTCGTCAGCAGGTCCTTGCGGTAGTAGAGGACCTCCTGCTCGGTGATGATCGGCAGCCCGACCACCTTGTCCTCATAGGTCGTCGCCTGCATCGGGCCAGCCTGGAAGTCGCCGATCTCGAAGGCGCTGTCGGACTTGGCCCTCTCGCTCAGGTCGGCGAGGTACTTGTTCTTGGCGAACAGCTTCCCCTCCTGCAGGGGCCGGTACATCATCACGTCGATGTCGTCGGAGCCGGCGTTCAGCTTGACGTTGTACTGGTCGGAGAGCTGGTCCTCACCGAGCTGGGTGACGTCGACGGTGAGGCCGGACTGCTTCTCGAACTCCGGCAGGGCCTTTCTGATGTTCTCCGTCCACACATGGTTGACGAGTGTCACGCGAACGGTCTTGGAGTCTTCACCGCCGCCGTCGCCACCGCAGGCGGTCAGGCTCATGGCGGCGACCACGGCCAGAGATGTGCCGATTACCAGTCGACGTCGCACGCTGTCTCTCTTTCTGTCGTGGCCGCCCCCGAGAGAGCCGCTACCTCGGCGTTACATCCGCTTAACATCGGGATGCTAGGCCGAAAAAGCTGATTACCTCAAGAGGTAGATGCAAATGATATGATCTTTGAGTGGAACCGTCCTCACCAGAGGTTGCAGCCGCTTCGCCCCTCCCCGCCGAGTCCGGGCTGCACGCGCGCGTCCTCGACCACCTCGGCACCGCCATCTGCGGCGGTGAACTGCCCCCCGGGTCGGTCCTCAACATCGACGAGCTGGTCGAGCGGTACGCCGTGTCCCGCTCGGTCGTCCGCGAGGTGCTGCGGGTGCTGGCCTCGATCGGCTTCATCGAGGCGCGTCGACGGGTGGGCGTGCTGATCCGGCCGGCGAGCGCGTGGAACGTCTTCGACCCGCAGGTGATCCGCTGGCGTCTCGCCTCGGCGGGTCGGATGGCCCAGCTCCGGTCGATCACCGAACTGCGCACCGCGGTCGAGCCGCACGCGGCCTTCCTGGCCGCCAGCCGGATCGGCCGTGACGAGGCCAGCGACCTGGTCGGGTTGGCGGCGAAGATGTGGGCGGCCGGCGAGGCCGGCGACGAGGAACGCTTCCTGCACCTCGACATCGAGTTTCACCGGCGGGTCCTGCTCGCCTCCGGCAACGAGATGTTCGTCCGGCTCCAGGAGCTGGTCGCGGAGGTGCTCACCGGCCGGCACAAGCACCACCTCATGCCGCACCACCCGCACGAGCAGGCCCTCCAGATGCACGCCGATGTCGCCCAGGCGATCCAGCGTCGCGACGGTGAGCGCGCCCGGCAGGCGATGGTGCAGCTGATGGAGCAGGCCTTCGACGAGATGAAGTCGCTGTGGGAGCAGACCGGCAGGCCCGAGCACGGCACCGGGTAGCGACCAGCGCGTGCGTCAGTCGGTACGGAGGCTGCGCGTCAGGACCGGGATCATCACCGTCGCGGCGACGAGGTGCAGCCCCAGCAGCGCGGCGATGGTGGCCGCGTTCGCCCCCGAGACGAACGGTGGGATCAGCGAGAGCGCGGTCAGCGCCACCGCCGTCCACACGAACCGGTGGGCGGGGCGCGCACACCACCACAGGAGAGCGCCGGCGATGACGACGCCCACCACCGAGAAGAAGCCCGTCACCACGGCGAACCCGGACAACGGGATCGTCTCGCCGCCGCCGTCGGGGATCGCGAAATCGACGCCGACGGTCCGGGCCAGCGCGGCGGCGAGGGTGGTGGCCACCATCGCCGCGAGCGTGGCGACCAGGCCGGTGCCGGCGAGCCTCCGCAGCCGGTGACCCCGGCGGGGCTGGCCCGGTGTCGGGCCGGCGGCGATCTGG
>NZ_JAGPXZ010001029.1:0-1713 GCF_018070305.1 Micromonospora sp. M51
CATTGGCCAGATCGGCGGCCTGACTGGCGGGCTGGTCGGCAGCCTGGTCGGCCTGGGCCGCCGCTCCGGCTCCGGCCTGGGCCGCATCGGCTTCGGCCTGGGCCTCGGCCAGCCGGGTGTTCTCCCGGCGGAACGTCTCGTAGATCTGACTGAGCGACTGCTTCTGCGCCATCGTCAGGTCTGCGTCCACGGCGATGGCGGCGAGCACCCCGTGGCCTTCCTTGTCGTCGAGCAGACCGGCGCGCAGGTACATCGCCGGCGTGGAGACCCGCAGCGCGCTCGCCAGTTGCTGGAGCACCTCGGCGCTGGGCTTGCGCAGGCCGCGCTCGATCTGGCTGAGGTACGGGTTGCTGACCCCGGCCTGCTCGGCGAGCTGCCGTAGCGAGATCTTGGCGTTGCGCCGCAGATCGCGGATGAACCCGCCGACGTCGGGAAGGTCCTTGGGTGTGGCCATGACCGCGACGCTAATCGCTGGCGCTAGCTCCTGCAAGCAAAATGCTAACCATAGTTAGCAAGGTCTCAACATCCCGTTTGCGCGCCGCTCCGTCGATCCGTACGGTCCGACCGTGCACAAGATCACAGTCAATGGAGCAAGCATCGCGTACGACGAGGCCGGCACCGGTTCACCCGTCGTCCTGCTGCACGCCGGCATCGCCGACCGGCGGATGTGGCGGGGGCAGGTGTCCGCGCTCGCCACCCGACACCGGGTGATCGTCCCTGACCTGCGCGGCTACGGCGACTCGGAGCTCCCCCCGGCCCCGTTCACGCACCACGACGACGTGGCCGGGCTGCTGGACGCGCTCGACCTGCCCCGGGCGGCCCTGGTCGGCTGCTCGTTCGGCGGAGCGGTCGCCATCGACACCGCGCTGGCCCACCCCGATCGGGTGAGCGCGCTCGCGCTGTTCGACACGGCGGTCTCCGGCAACGAGTGGTCCGACGAGGCGAACGACCTGTGGGACAACCTGGTCGGCGAGGTCGACCCCGACGACTTCGTCGCGGGCGCGGCCGGTGAGGTGCGCTTCTGGGTGGTCGGCCCGGGACGGCAGCCGGAGGACGTCGACAGCGAGCTGGTCGCGTTCGCGCAGGAGATGGACCAGCGGGCCCTCGCCGCCGAGCTGGCGCTCGGCGCGGTCGAGGTGGGCGAGCTGACCCCGCCGGCGATCGGCCGTCTCGGCGAGCTGGCGATCCCCGTCCTGGTCACCGCCGGCGCCGCGGACGTACCGGACATCAGCCGACTCGCCGACCGGATCGCCGCCGAGGTCTCCGGCGCGGTGCGCCTACCCGACGTGCCGAACGCCGCGCACCTGCTGCCGCTGGAGCGTCCGGAGCCGGTCAACGCCGCACTGCTCGACTTCCTGAGCTGATCAACCCCGCACGCAGGCCGGGCCGCACGCACACCGGGCCGTTCGGAGCCCGACCCGCGAATGAGCGTGATGCCACAGCGGCATCGTGATGCCGCTGTGGCATCACGATGTTCGGGCCACCGCCAGCCGGCACGGTCACCGACGGTGAGCCACGCCGGCCGTCCCCACCGATGCCGGAGTGCCGCTCACCAGAGCGGGCGGACCGCTCCGACCGGCACCCCGCCGCCGAAGAGCGGCACCTCTTCGTACTCGGCCAGCACCGGGGCGTCCACGCCGAGTCGGCGCAGCGCGGAGACCAGCACCGGCATCCGCGCCCGGTCGGCGCCGTCGTCGTTCTTCATCGCGAGGG
>NZ_JAGPXZ010001030.1:0-1704 GCF_018070305.1 Micromonospora sp. M51
GGGCACGCCCAGTTCCTTGGCGAGGGCCTCGGCGAACTCACCCTGCCGGTCGGCCTTGGCACCCGGAGCCGGGGCGGTGCTGGTGCTCGGAGCCGGCGTGGGCGTGTCGGCGGCGAACGCCATCGTCGGGGCCGCGATCCCGACGCCGAGGACGCCGGCGGTGGCCAGGCCGGCCAGCAGGTGCTTCCTACGGATGGTGCGGGACATGCTGTCCTCCAGAGGTTCGGTGATCGTGCGCTGTCGTGACCGACAGTGACCGGGCAGCCTGGGCGGAAGCCATGGCGACCCTGTCAGCGAGCTGACAATCCTGGCCGGCGGTAGCCGAAATCGGTTGTGTCGTCGCTGGCTGAGCGGTCAGGGTGGACGATCACCGACGGAAGGACGCGACATGACCGTCGAAATTCGGGAGATTCCACTCACCGGGCCGGATTCTGGGCCGTACGGCATCACGCCTGGCCCGGACGGCGCGTTGTGGCTGACGCTGGCCCAGGCCGGCGGGATCGCCCGGTTCTCGCCCGACGGCGCGGTCCGGACCTACCCGCTGGAGCCGGCGGGCAGCCGCCCGCTGATCATCACGACCGGGCCGGACGGGGCGCTCTGGTTCACCCGCTCGGGCGACGACCGGATCGGCCGGATCACCGTCGACGGCGAGCAGCGCACCATCGCCCTGCCCGCCGGCACCGGGCCGTGCGGCATCGCGGCCGGACCCGATGGCGCGCTCTGGTACACCGGGATGACCTCCGACACGATCGGCCGGGTGGAGACCGACGGCACCCACAACGCGTTCCCGCTGCCGGTGACCGGCGGGTTCGCTTCGATGATCACTGCCGGCGCGGACCGGGCGCTGTGGTTCACCCTCAACCAGGCGAACGCGGTCGGCCGGATCGACCTCGACGGCACCGTGACGCTGTATCCGCTACCCACAGTGAACGCCGGGCCGGTCGGTATCACCTGCGGCGACGACGGCACCATCTGGTTCGTGGAGATCGCGGCCGGCCAACTCGGCCGGATCGACCCGGATGGCGAGATCGTCGAGATCCCTTTGCCGGACCGGGCGGCCCGTCCGCACGCGATAGTGGCCGACCCGGACGGCGGCGCGTGGTTCACCGAGTGGGGCGCCAACCGGATCGGTCACCTCGATCCCACCGGGCGGATCGAGAGCTACCCGCTACCCACCCCCAACTCCGAACCCCACGGCATCACCCGCACCCCGAAGGGCATCTGGTCAGCCCTGGAAACAGGAGCAATAGCCCACCTGACCCCCTAACCCCACCCCGGGCCAGGGGGAGGGGAGGAGAGGGGGTTATTGGACCGCGGGGGTTGTGGTGAGGGTTGCGGTGGCGGTGTCGAGGGTGGCCTGGGTGCCTACCGGGACGGTGAGTTGGTTGGGTCCGTGGCCGATCGGAAGGCCGCCGAGGACCGGTACGCCCAGGTCCCCGAGGCGTTCGGAGAGGACGTCGACGATCGTGGTGTCCCAGCCGTCGCCGCAGTCGGTGAACTGCCCGACCGCCACCCCGGCCAGGCCGTCCAGTGCGCCGGCCCGGCGCAGGTGGGTGAGCATCCGGTCGACCTTGTACGGGGGTTCCTGCACGTCCTCGATCAACAGCACCGCACCGGTCAGGTCGGGCAGGTCCGGGGTGCCGATCGACGCGGCGATCATGCAGAGGTTGCCGCCGAGCAGGGTGCCTGTGGCGCGACCCGGGA
>NZ_JAGPXZ010001031.1:0-1698 GCF_018070305.1 Micromonospora sp. M51
CCCCCCCCGCCGGGCAGCCGTCGAAGTGCGGGATCGTCAGGTAGACCGACGGGTCGTCGGCGAGCAGGGCCTCCTTGACGCCGAGGTCGGCCACTCGGACGCCGAGCAGCGGGCCGTCGGGTGCGGCGGCCCCGAGCGCGTCGAGATCGGTCCGCCGCAGCGGTCGCTCCCAGACGAACGGTTTGTCGCGCACCCGCCAGGCCGGCAGCCCATCGTACGAGGCCCGCTCGGTGGCCTCGGGCAGCGCGAGCGCGATCCGACGGACGTCGTCCCAACGGGCCATGGCCACACCGTACGGGTTCAGCGGGCCACCGTGTGTTCGGCGAGGAGTTCGCCGAGTACGTGCCCGGCCCGCTCGGCCTTGGCCGGGTCGTGATCGTCCAGGGTGATCAGCGCCTTCCACAGCGCCCAGCCCCGTCCGCGCGCCCAGGTGCCGTCGTCCAGACCGAGCGCCGCCCGGAAGGCCGCCCGGCTGGGGCCGCGCAGCAGGGTCCAGGCGATCACGGTGTCGCAGGCCGGGTCGCCCACACCGCAGCAGCCGAAGTCGATGACCGCGGCGAGCCGACCGTCGCGGACCAGCAGGTTGCCCTCCGCGACGTCGCCGTGGAACCAGAGCGCCGGGCCGGTCCAGGTGGCGTCGAGGGCGGCCTGCCAGATGCCGGTGACGACGTCGGCGGGCAGCCGGTCGCGGTGCGCCTCGATCGCCGCCCGGGTCTCGGTGTCGTAGGTGGACAGCGGGCCGCCCCGCCAGGCGCTGTGCGGGCCGGGCTGCGGGCCGTCGGTGGCGTCGATGCCACGCAGGGCGCGCAGGAAGGCGGCGAGGTCGGTGGCGAACCGGGTCAGGTCGTCGATCCGCTCAGCTGCGGCGGTCTGCCCGTCGATCCACCGGTAGACCGACCACGGGTACGGGTAACCGGCCCCGGGTCGGCCCTGAGCCAGCGGAACGGGGATCCGCACCGGTAGCTGTGGCCCGAGCACCGGCAGCCAGCGCTGTTCCTTGTCGACCTGCAGGGCGTACCCCGCGCCGCTGGGCAGCCGCACGGTCATCTCCGCGCCCAGGTGGAAGGTGCGGTTGTCCCAACCGTCGACAGCGACAGGGCGGACCGGAAGCGACGCCCACCGCGGGAACTGCTCGGCCACCAGTCGGCGGACCAGTGCCACGTCGATCCGGTCGGCCACGGCGACGTCGGTCACCGGGACGCCGGGTGTCGGTTGCGTGTTCATCAGCCCGAGCCTGCGGCAGCCGGCCAGCCCCCGCAACGCGTTTACCGGGTGGCGACGGGGGCGGGCCGCGCCGGGGTTTCCGGGCCGGACGCCCTGTTCACCAGCGGGTACGCGGTGATCACCAGGCACGCCGCCGCCATGGTCAGCAGGGCCGGGGTGAGCCCCAGAGCGTCCACCGACCAGCCGCCGAGCAGCGCGCCGACCGGCAGCCCGACGAACGCCAACGAGCCGGCGATGCCGATCACCCGGGTCTGCAACTCCGGCGGCACCCGCTCGTAGAGGGCCACCCCGAGCAGCGGGTTGACCGCCGCGATGCCGATCCCGGACAGGAACGTCACCACGAGCACGACCGGCAGTTCGTCGCTGATCGCGAGCGCCACCAGCCGGGGTGTGCCGGCGACCAGCGCACCGATCAGGAACGTCAGCCGCCGCGGCAGCCGGGGCCCGAGCGCGGTGAACACCAGGTTGCCCAGC
>NZ_JAGPXZ010001032.1:0-1693 GCF_018070305.1 Micromonospora sp. M51
ACCGACGCGCCCGTCCCACTCGCCGCGCACCCGACCGAGCTCGCTGGCGCGGGGCGGGTGCCCGAGCAGCTCACCGGCCAGCTCGCGCAGCAGCGGTGGCGCCAGCGCCGCCATGCCCAGCCCCACGTCGGCGGAGGCCCGGCGCAGCTCCGTGCGGAGCCGGTCCCGGTCGCCGGAGCGGACCCCACCCGCCACCCGGCGCAGCAACTCCTGGGAGTCGCCCACCCGCTCGTCGGGTTCGTCGTCGGTGCCCTCGCGCCCGCCGGTCAGCTCGGCCACCCGCACCGACCACCAGCGGCGCATGCGCACCTGCTCGGCCGGCTCCGGTGCCACGGCGGTGGGCCCGGCCGCCGGTGGCGTGTCGTGTCGGGGAGCGCGTTGCTCGGGGCGGGGGGCCGGGCCGCCGTCCGCGCCGAGCCCGATCGCCGTCAGGTAGGCCGACAGCTGCTCCTGCGCCACCCGCAGCGCGTAGCCGGCGCTCTCGGCGTGCTCGGTGGCGGCGGACAGCTCGGGCACCCCCATCGGGTTGGCCGACTCCTGTCGTACCCAGCGCAGCCGCTCCGCGGCCAGGCCGAACTTCTCCAGCGCCTGCCCGAGCAGGGCGTGCGGGAACTCCTCGGTGGCGGCACGGACCTGCCCGCCGACATCCTCGATGATGGACATGACGGCCTACAGGGTGGAGACGTAGAGCTGCGCCTGCTCCACCGCGACAAGTGTCGCGGCGAGACACTCCTCCAGCTCCTGGCTGGCCTGGGTCAGCGAGGCCTGGGCCGCCTCGACGGTCTCGTGCCCGCTGCCCTCCAGCGCCCCGGCCAGGGTCTGCTGGGCCTCGGACAGTTTCTCGCCGGCCGCCTGCACGGCTGTCTGTCCGTCTCCGATCTGTTGGAGGGCGACATCGATGGCAGCCTTCAGCTCGGCGACGCTCGCCACGGCGAAACCTCCTGGGGGCGGGGAGATCTCCATTAGAGCCTATCGGCGGTCGGGAAAGAACATCCGCCCTGTCGGTGTTCCTGCCCGCCTGTCCGGAAGGCCCTCGGAAGTGCCGGGAGTCCGATCTGTGGGAGTCCCAGTGCGAGAATTTCTCAGTTGCTGGTCGGGTTCTCGCGAAGCCAGCGCGGCCCGTACACCTCCGCGCCCAGCGCCGTCACCCGCCCGCGCAACTCCCGGTCGGCGGTGACCACCAACCGACGACGCCGCGGCTCCGCCTCCACCAGCTCGACCACCGTGTCGTCGCCGGAGCCGGCCGCGGAGACCACCCGTACGCCCTCGGTGCCCGGCACGTCCCGCGCAGCCCCCTCGACCACCAGGACCACCTCCACCGGGGCGGGCAGCCGGGCCGGTAACCCGACGGTCGCCACCGGGGCGAGCGAGTCGCGCAAGCGGGCCGCGGCACCGGCACGGTCACGCCACCACCCGTTCGGGCGGGAGCCGACCACGTTGGCGCCATCCACGATCAGCAGCGGGGTCTCATCCATCCCGCCAGCCTGCCACCACCCGGCGGCAGTGGCCCGACGCCACTCCCGGAATGCCGGTGCACCGCCACCTGCGGCGTTTGTCGGGGCGCGCGCCGGGTAGCCCCTGCCGACCGTGCCGAGCCCTACCGCGGAGGACAGACATGATGGGACCCGGTGACATCGGCTCCGACCCGTGGGACGAATTCCTGGCCAGGTACTTCGGCCGGGGCGAGGGAGGG
>NZ_JAGPXZ010001033.1:0-1688 GCF_018070305.1 Micromonospora sp. M51
CAGCACGTCGACGACCTCCCGGTACGGGGTGTCGGCAACCACCGTCTCGACCTCCCGGGTCATCACGTCACCCACCTGCCAGGTCCTCATCACGACCTCCCTCTCCTGGTCCATCTCGGACGCTACGGCGGGGCGTCGACGGTCGTCAGGGTCGCCGGACCGGACCGGAGGGGGTCGAACGTCCCGGGCCGTTGCGGTCTGTCGGCCCTGTCGCCGAAAGCGCCGTGGGCGTCCACTGGAGATGCCACCGGGAAGCGCGGTGCGAAGCTGAGAAGGGACGTGGAGACCATGACCGCGACGATCGAGCGGGTCACCGCCGAGAACACCGCTGCGAAGGTCGGCACCGTGCACGACCGAGCCGTCCGGTACATCCTGGCCGGCACCCGGCTGGCGCTCGGCTGGATCTTCCTCTGGGCCTTCGTCGACAAGCTGTTCGGCTTCGGGATGGGCACCGAGCAGAAGAACGCCTGGATCAACGGGGGCAGCCCCACCAAGGGCTTCCTGACCTTCGGCGTGGCCGGGCCGTTCAAGGACGTCTACACCTCGATCGCCGGTGCCGCCTGGGCGGACTGGCTCTTCATGATCGGCCTGGCCGGGATCGGTGTCGCCCTGCTGCTCGGCATCGGAATGCGGATCGCCGCCGTGGCCGGTGGGCTGCTGCTGGTCCTGATGTGGACCGCCGTGCTGCCTCCGGAGAACAACCCCTTCATGGACGACCACCTGATCTACGCCGCGGTGCTGGCGGTGCTGGCCCTGGTCAACGCCGGCGACACGGTGGGCCTCGGCCGGGTGTGGGCGGCCCTGCCGGGGCCCCCCCGCCGCTCCGTCGTGTCAGCCAGCACCAGCGGGACCGTCGGCCTCCCGATCGACGGATGGGCTGCGGAGCAGGTGGCGGGTCCGCCGCACATCGGTGGGGGGTGATCCGGCAGGATCGACGGTGACCGGACACATCACCCAACACGGCAGGAGATCCCCGCATGAACCAGGCAGCAGGCGCCCGATCGGGTAAGCCCGAGGTTGGTCCGATCGAGGGTGCACCGCCGGCCGACCTCGTGATCGAGGACATCACCGTGGGCGACGGCCCGCAGGCCGAGCCGGGCCAGCTGGTCAGCGTGCACTACGTCGGCGTGTCGCACTCCACCGGCGGCGAGTTCGACTCGTCCTGGAACCGGGGCGAGGCGTTCGACTTCCCGCTCGGCGGCGGTCAGGTCATCGCCGGCTGGGACCAGGGCGTCGCCGGCATGCGGGTCGGCGGTCGCCGCCGGCTGACCATCCCGCCGCACCTGGGGTACGGCGACCGCGGCGCGGCCGGCGTGATCAAGCCGGGTGAGACGCTGATCTGCGTCGTCGACCTGCTCGTCGTGCGCTGAGTCGTTGTCGGGGTCGCCGGCCCACCCGCCGGCGGCCCCGCGCCGACCTCGGGCGCGGCGGGTGGGAGCACGCCTCGTCGGGCGGGGTCAGGCGGCCAGTTGCAGGTCGGTGGTCGCGACCACCGGGCGGCGCGCGGCCTCGATCACCGTGGCCGGCTCCAGGATCGTCATCACGCGGTGCAGCCCGCTGACCCGCAGCACCCGCGCCACCACCGGGCTCGGGTCGACCAGCACCAGCTCGCCACCGCGGGCCCGGACGCGCAGATGCGCGGCAAGCAGCGTGCGAACGCCAGCCGCCGAGAGCAGCCGCAGCTGCGA
>NZ_JAGPXZ010001034.1:0-1687 GCF_018070305.1 Micromonospora sp. M51
ACGTCGCCCGGCACCCGCACACCGGCGTCCCGCAGGCCCGCGATCACGCCGAGCGCGGTGTCGTCGCTGATCGCGTAGACCGCGTCGATGTCCGGCCAGCGGTGCAGCGCCTCGCCGGCCGCCGTCCGGCCGCGCGCCGCCCGGAAGTCCCCGGGCAGGATCCGCTCCGGCAGGCCCGCCTCGGCCATCAACCGGCGGTACGTCTGCACCGGGCGTTGCGCGCAGGGCAGCCATCGGGGGCCGGTCACCATGGCGATACGGCGGCGACCCGCGGCGTACAGGTGGCGCAGCACCGCTTCGGAGCCGGCGGCGTTGTCGACGTCGAACGACGGCACGGTGGCCGAGCCGATGCCGATCGAGACCACCCGACCGCGTAGCGACTGGGGAACCGCCGCCAGCAGATCCTCGGTGGTGTTGACCAGGATCACCCCGCACACGCTGCGATCCCGGCCGATCTGGTCGAGGGTGCGGGGGTCGCCGAACGGCAGCCAGTGCAGCGCCACCCCGACACCGGCGGGCGTGCACACCCGGGCGGCCGAGCCGACCACCTGGTGCACGTACGGGTCGTCCAGCACCGCGGCGCTGGTCCCCAGAACGGCCACCACCAGGCGGACACCGCCGCCGCGGACCAACGCCCGGGCGGCCGGGTTGGGCACGTAACCGAGCTGGTCGACGGCCGCGGTGACCTGTTGCCGGGCGGCCGGTGACGCGAACCCCGTGCCGGCGATCACCCGCGAGGCCGTGGACCGGGACACCCCGGCGACCCGGGCCACGTCCTCAAGAGTGGCCGGTCGCTGTGCCGCTGTCGTCATCGTCGCCTCCCGCGGCGGCCCGTCCGGTCGGACCAGCGCCTGCGCCCATCATGCCCCGGCCCCACCAGCTGCGGTAAGGGGCGGTCCCGGGTTGTGGTGGTAGCGCTCTCAGGTGTGCGATCGTGCCAGGAGATCACCCCGAGAAAGAGGACCCACCCTCGTGAGCGCCCCCACCAGTCGACCCCTGGCCCCGGACACCGCCTCGCCGAACCTGCGGACGGTGCGGCTCGCCCGCAACGGTGTCGCTGTCACCTTCACCCTCAACGGACTGGCCGTGGGCAGCTGGTTCTCCCGCGTTCCGGCCGTCCGTGAGGCGTTGGACCTCTCCGCCGGCCGACTCGGGCTGCTGCTGCTGGCGATGAGCGTCGGCGCGCTGCTCGCCATGCCCACCTCCGGCCTGCTCGCCCAGCGCTTCGGCGCGGCCCGCACCGTGACGATGGCCACCGTCATGGTCGCCGTCGGCCTGAGCGTGGCGGGGCTGGGCGCCACGATGACCGGGTCGTTCGCCCTCGTCGCACTGGGGTTGGTTGCCCTCGGTTACGGCTCCGGCGCCTGCGACGTGGCGATGAACATCGAGGGCGCGGCGGTGGAGCGGCGGCTCGGCCGGACGATCATGCCCCGTTTCCACGCCGGGTGGAGCCTCGGTTCGGTTGCCGGCGCGGCGCTCGGTGCCGGGGCGGCCCGCTTCGACGTGTCAGTCGGCGCGCACCTCGTCGCGGTGGCGGTGGTCGTGCTGGCCGGCACCGCGCTCGCCGCCCGGACGTACCTGCCGGTGGGCAGCGACCACACCGGCGACCCGGCGGACGCCACCCCGGCGGCCCGCCGCCGGGCGCAACTCGCCGCCTGGCGGGAGCCGCGCACCCTGCTGATCGGGC
>NZ_JAGPXZ010001035.1:0-1674 GCF_018070305.1 Micromonospora sp. M51
AGCGCGTCCGGACGGAGCCCGGAGGCGCTCGGCGCCGCCGAGGCGGCCCACCGCCGTGGCGCCCGACTCGTCGCCGTGGGTGCCCCGGACTCGCGGTTGCAGTCGATCGCCGAGCAGGCCCGGGCGCCGTTCATCCCGGTGCCCCGGCGTGCCCCCGCCCGGGCCAGCCTCTGGGCGCTCACCGTGCCGGTCCAGCTCGCCGCCCGTTCCCCCCGGCGCGTGAAGGTCAACGAGGCGGACCTGGCGGAGACCGCGGGCCGGCTCGACCCGGACGCGGACCGCTGCCGGTCCGCCCCCGAGACCTTCGTCAACACGGCGAAGTCACTGGCGCTGGGTCTGGCCGGCTCGATCCCGATCGTGTGGGGTTCGTCCCCGCTGGCCACGGTGGCGGCCCGCCGGTTCGGCGACACCCTGTCGGCCAACGCCCGCTACCCGGTGGTCACCGGGGCGCTGGGTGAGGCCGGGCGGGGTCGCGTCGGGCTCCTCGACGGCGTCTTCGGCGGCCTGGCCGAGGGGGAGCGGGACATCTTCGCCGACCCGGCCGAGGACGACGGAGAGGGCACCCGGCTGCGGCTGGTGCTGCTGCGTGACGGCGGGCTCAACGCCGAGGACGACACCGACGAGCCGCTCGCCGTGGAGGAGCGCCGCGCGGACGCGGTGCAGACCCTCGCGGAGCGTCGTGGCGTGCGCTGCGACGTGGTGACCGCCGAGGGCGGTTCCGCCCTGGAGCGGCTGGCGTCACTGATCGCCGTCCCGGATTTCGCCTCGATCTACCTTGCGCTGGCCCACGGGCTGGACCCGATGGCCGTTCCGGCCATCACCGAGATGAAGGAGCTGTCGAACCAGTGAACGAACGTAGGGGGCGGCACGCCATGCGCGGACCGGTCGGCTTCGTGTCGCGAAGCGGAGCGGTGGCATGAGCGCCAACGGTGGGACGAAGGCGATCGTCGCCGCCCTGCTGGCCAACGTCGGCATCGCCGTCACCAAGTTCATTGCGTTCCTGCTCTCCGGCTCGTCGTCGATGCTGGCCGAGGCGGTCCACTCGGTCGCCGACTCTGGCAACCAGGGCCTCCTGCTGCTCGGCGGCAAGCGGGCGAAGCGGGCGGCCACCCCGGAACACCCGTTCGGGTACGGCCGGGAGCGCTACATCTACGCGTTCATCGTGTCCATCGTGCTGTTCAGCATCGGTGGCCTGTTCGCGCTCTACGAGGCGTACCACAAGTGGCATCACAAGGGCGGCATCGAGTCCTGGCAGTGGTTGCCGGTGGCCGTGCTGGTGGCCGCGATCATCATGGAGTCGTTCTCGTTCCGGACCGCCATCAAGGAGTCCAACCAGATCCGGGGCAACCAGTCCTGGGTGCGTTTCATCCGTCGCGCCAAGGCGCCGGAGCTTCCGGTGGTGCTGCTGGAGGACTTCGGCGCGCTGATCGGCCTGGTGTTCGCCCTGTTCGGCGTCACCATGACACTGATCACCGGTAACGGCGAGTGGGATGCCGCCGGCACCGCGATGATCGGCATCCTGCTGGTCGTGATCGCGGTCGTGCTCGCCATCGAGACGAAGAGCCTGCTGCTCGGTGAGGGCGCCGAGGCGTCCGACGTGGCCGCCATCGAGCGGGCCGTCACCGACGGCCCCGAGGTGGAGCGGATCATCCACATGTAGACGCTCTACCTGGG
>NZ_JAGPXZ010001036.1:0-1671 GCF_018070305.1 Micromonospora sp. M51
CGCGGTGATCGACACCGGTTCGGTCGTCATCAGCGCCGCGTGCAGGGACTCGGCGGAGCGCAGCGGCGTGCGCTCGTCGCGCCAGGCCGCCCCGGGGCCGTGCACGCCGGCCAGGCGGGCGCCCCGCCAGAGCGCGAACTGCAACGCGGTGATGTCCGAGAAGCCGGCCACCACCTTCGGATCACGGCGGACGGCGGCCATGTCGATGGCGTCCACGATCCGTTGGGCGCCGTAGCCGCCACGGGTGCAGATCACCCCGCGCACGTCCGGGTCGGCGAAGGCCGCGTTCAGGTCGGCGGCGCGCAGGTCGTCGGTGCCGGCGAGGTAGCCGTGGCGGGCGTACGCGTTCGGTGCCGGCACCGGGCGAAGGCCCCAGCCGGTGAGCAGCTCCATGCCCCGGGCCACCCGCTCCGGCGAGGTCGGCCCGGACGGCGACACCAGCAGCACCGTGTCACCCGGGCGCAGCACGGGCGGGCGTACGGCGGCGGTTACCTCGTGGTGGTTGGGCACAGCGGCAGGGCTTACGGGCACAGCGGCACAGCTTAGCCTCGCTGGTGACTCAATTGTCGGTGTACCGCTCGGCCCAGTCCGGTGCCGGCGGGATGGGTGTGATCACGTCGATCAGCACGCCCGCGGGGTCGGCGAGGATGAAGTGCCGTTGCCCGAAGTCCTCGTCGCGCAGCGTCAGTTCCGGGTGGAGCCCGCCGTGGACGACAAGCCTTTCCCACTCCGCGTCGACGTCGGTGACCTCGAGGTTCAGCAGCAGCCCCCGCACCGGCTTCCGGTAGGCCGCCGGGACTGTCGGATGCCGGTGGTTGAGCAGTGCCAGTTCGTACGCCGGAGGGCCGGGGCGGCGCAGGCTCACGTACCAGTTGGCCTCGAAGGTCGTCTCGAATCCCAGGAAGTGCCGGTAGAAGTCGTGGCACTCGGCCAGCCGGGTCGTGCAGATGACCGGGTAGAAGCTGGTGAGATTCACTGGGACTCCTTCGCGTACCGTCGGTATGTCAACTACCGTATTTCGCATACCGTTGGTATGTCAATTGGGAGGCATGATGGGCCAGGGAGTGCGCGAGGAGCGGCGGGACCAGACCCGGCGGTCCCTGTTGCTGCAGAGTCGGCAGCTCTTCGCCACCCGTGGCTATCAGGCGGTCGGTCTCGCCGAGATCGTGAGCGCGGCCGGGGTCACCAAGGGTGCGCTCTACCACCACTTCGCGAGCAAGGTCGAGCTGTTCCAGGCGGTGCTGACCCAGGTGCAGCAGGAGGTGGGGGACCGGGTCGCCGCCATCGCCGATGCCCAACCGGACCCATGGTCCCGCCTCACCGCCGGCTGCCAGGCGTTCCTCACGGCCAGCGCCGATCCCGAATTCCAGCGGATCATGCTGATCGACGGGCCCGCCGTGCTCGGCTGGCACGAGTGGCGGGCCCTGGACGAGGCCGCCTCGGGTCGCCACCTGGCCGACGCGCTCGCCGACCTCATCGCGGCGGGCATGATTGCCCCGCAGCCGGTGGCGCCACTGTCCCACCTGCTCTCCGGCGCGATGAACGAGGCGGCGCTCTGGCTGGCCGGATCGACAGACCCGGCCGACCTGGCCGCCACCCAGGCGGCGCTGTCCCGATTGATCGACGCGCTGCGGGTCAGCTGAGCCGTAGCGGGCCCGCTCACCGCCACCC
>NZ_JAGPXZ010001037.1:0-1668 GCF_018070305.1 Micromonospora sp. M51
CTGGCCGACGAACCGGCGTTCGCCGCCGAGCTGTTCGCGGCGGCCACCGCCGCCGGACGACCGCCCAACGCCCCGCAGGCGCTCGCCGCCGCGCTCGCCGGTGACCTCGACGACGCGCTTCGGCTGGCGGACCGGCTGCTGGCCACGACCGCTCCCCCGGACCGCACCGAGGCGGCCATGGTCGCCGCCACCGCACTGGCCCACCGTGGGCACGTCGGTCGCAGCGTCGAACTGTTCCGGTGGTCGGGCACCGCCTCGGCGAGGGCGTTCGCCATCGTCGGCGGGATCGCCACCGGCGACCCGGCCGCCGGCACCGAGTCACCGGCGGGTGACCCGGCTGGCGAACCACCCACTCTGCACGCCAGCGCCGCCCGACTGATGGCCGACGGCGTACGGGAGAGCGTGACCGGCCCACCGACCGCCGCGCTCTCCGCGCTCGTGCAGGCCGCCGCGCTGCTGGAGCCGGACGGCCGGGCGGTGCTCCTGCCGGACAGCCCGGCCGCCCTCGCCGCGTTGACCGCGATGCACTGCGGCGAGCTGGAGATCGCCGAGCGGGTGCTGCACCGCGCCCTGGCCGCCGGTGTCGGCGGCCCGCTGATGGCCCGCCGGCACCGGCTGTTGCAGGCCTGGATCCTGATGGTCCGTGGCGAGATCCACGCGGCCGGCGAGCGCCTCGCCACGGTGACCCTCGACGGGCGGCACCTGGAGTCGCGCGACCAGCTCTTCGCCGCCGCCATCCGGATGGGCATCGGCCGACGCAACAGTGACCTCGGGGCGCTCAAGCGGGGTTGGGGGCAGGCGCTGGAGGCCGTGGTGCGCCACCCCGTCGACCTGTTCACCCTGCTGCCGCTGGGTGAGCTGGCCATCGCGGGCGCGCGGCTGGGTGACCTGGCCCGGCTGGAGCCGTACCTGCAGCAGGGGCGTTCACTGCTCGACAGCCTCGGCAATCCACCACTGTGGAGTGTGCCGTTGCACTGGAGCGGCCTGCACGCCGCCATCCTGACCGGTGAGCCGACGGTCGCCGACGACCACGTCGCGGCGCTGCTCGCCGCCGCCGGCCACAGCCGGTACGCGGCAGTGGTCGCCGCCGCCGCGGAGAGCTGGGTGGAGGTGCTCCGGGGAGTCGTCGACCCGACCCGGGTGGAGGCCGCCGCCCGCGGGCTGCACGACACCGGGCTGTGTTGGGACGGCGCCCGCCTCGCCGGGCAGGCCGCCATCCGTACCGCCGACCGGCGGGCGATGACCACCCTGCTGGAGTGCGCCCGAGCGTTGCAGGGGCGGCCCTCCGGTGGGCCGGCCGGGCAGCCACCGCCGGCCGGTGCGAGCACGACACGGGTCGCCGGGCCCACCCAGCACGGGCTCAGCGACCGCGAGTACGAGGTCGCCGAGCTGGTGCTGGCCGGGTTGACCTACCGGGAGATCGGTGACCGGCTCTTCATCTCGGCCAAGACCGTCGAACACCACGTGGCGCGGATGCGTAACCGGTTGAACTGCGCCAACCGCACCGAACTGCTGGCCCTGCTGCGTACCCTGGTCGCCGACCGGGCCAGCGACACCGCCGGACAGCCGTGGCCGCAGCGGGCGGGCCGATGACCCACAGCGATGTCCGGCTGATCCGGACCAGGCTGGCCGTGCTGGCCGCCGTGCTGATCACGCTCTGGTCGTACG
>NZ_JAGPXZ010001038.1:0-1664 GCF_018070305.1 Micromonospora sp. M51
CAGCTGGGTGGAGAGCTGCGCGGGGCCGAGCGTGGACCAGTGCGGCAGTGTGGTCAGGTAGGCGAGTGCGACGAGCATCGGACCGGCCGCGCCGGAGGCCGCCGCACCCACCCGGTGCCCACCCGAGCGGGCGGACCGACGGGCGGCCAGCACCCCGATCAGCAGCGCGGGCACCAGGGCCAGCAGGGCGCCCGGCCAGTAGATCTGCCCCCCGATCCAGTACCGGGCGTGGTCCGGGTCGAACTGCCAGGTGCCGAGTTGCGCGCCGGTCAGCCCTCGTCCGACGCGTACCCCGTCGATCACCGAGATCACCGCGAGCAGCCAGAGCCAGGCTGCCGTCGCTGTCACGTTGACGGCGGCGGCTCGGGAGCGCAGCGCCCAGATCGCGACGAGGACGCCGATCAGGATGCCCAGTGTTGCCTGAACGGCGGCCGTCCGTTGCGGTGCGCCGGTGTCCGCGCCGGTCGCGACCCGCGCGGGTACGGCGATCAACAGCACCGTGACCAGCCCGCCCAACCCGGCACCGAGCGCCAGGGCCACCCGCCGCAGCAGGCCCCCGCGGTCGTGCTCCGGCGACTCGGCCACCGGCGGTGGTGTGCTCGTCACCCCGGCCGGGGCGGCCCCGGCTGTCGGTGGACGCGGGTCGACCGGGGGCTCGTGTTCCGGCTCTCGGTCACCGGGCGGCGTGCCGTCGTGGCGGTCCGCATCGTCGGTAGCGGTCTGCGCAGAGATCGCGGTCTTCGCCGGAGCGGTGCGTTGGTGGAGCCGCTGCGCGCAGACCGCGCCGAGGACCGTCGAGCTGGCGGCGAGCCAGGTCGCCCAGGCGAGCCCGTCCGCCCAGGCGGTGTCGGTAGCAGCGGCATCGGTGGGCGTCCAGGTGATGACGCCGAGCCCGTAGCCGAAGCCCAGTTGTGCGGCACCCGCGCCGGCAGCGACCCCGATCGCCGTCGCGATCGACACTCCCCAGCCCTGTCTGGCCATGCCGGGCAGCGTAACGTCCCGTCGTCGGCGCGGCGAGTCGCAACGACCCGCCGGTGTGGGACGCCGGCGCGGCGGATTGGGCGGCGGGCGGTACGGTCGCCGGTGATGAGGCGGTGGGCGTTATGACGGACACGAACCCGGGTCGGCAGAATGCCGCCGGTGGCGGTGCGGGCCGGGCCAGCGTCGTGCTCGGTGGCGGGTTGGCGGCGGTGCTGCTCGCCGCGGTCGGTGCGACAGGTGGCTGGTTGCTGGCCGGCGAGGACGAGACACCCTCCGGTGATCCGCTGGCCGTTGCGACCACGTCGGGTGCGCCGACCGGCCGGACCACCGCACCGCGACCGAGCAGCGGACGGCCGACACCGTCGGCGGTCCAGACCTCCGCCACTGCGACCAAGGGTGCCGGTCTGACCGTGCCCCCGGTGATCGGCGCCGACTTCGAGCAGGCCCGGGAGACGCTGCGCAAGCAGCGGTTGGGTTGGCGGTTGGTCTTCGGTGGCGGCGTCGGTCGTACGGTCGAGAGCACCACACCGGAGGTGGGCACCGAGGTTGCCCGGGGGACGACAGTGCAACTACAGGTCGCCGGGCCGGCGCCGGCCGCCGAGGTGCCGGACGTGGTCGGCGAGAGCTGCGCGGACGCCGCCGACGAGTTGGTCGACGAGGGCCTGTACCCCCGCTACGTCACC
>NZ_JAGPXZ010000104.1:0-12135 GCF_018070305.1 Micromonospora sp. M51
CACCTGCGCGAGAACATCGCGGGCGCGGCGCTCTCCCTCTCCAATGACGACCTCGCCGAGCTGGACACGATCGGCCGTTAGCGCCCGGGTGGACCCGCCGGCGACGCCGGCGGGTCCACCCGGCACCCTCAGCAGTTGCGCAGCTGCGGCGACTGGTTGAGCAGTTGGCCCCGGGTCGACACGAAGCGGCGGTAGCGCTCCCCGTCGACGGCGGACGGGCGGAAGGCGGCGACGCGGTGGCAGTTCTGGAACGCCAGGCGTACGCCGAAGTGCCGTTCCAGGCCGGCGCGGATCGCGTCGCTGGCCAGCGCCCGCAGCAGCTGCCCCCGGTCGGCGTCGGTGGGTGGCGGGACGACGTTGTCGGCCAGGTCGTCGTCGCCGGCCTCCAGCTCGGCGACGACCCGGCTGACGGTGGCCCACGCGTAGGGCAGTGAGTCGCGGACGCAGGCGATGAACGCCTCGTCGTCGACGGGGCCGCGTTCGGCGGCGTCGAGCAGGGCGGGTGGGACGGTGAGCGACATGATTCTCCTCCGCATCAGCTAACGATTACCGTTTTCATTAACGGCGTCAGCTGAGCAGACCACGTCCGTCGAGCGACGTCAACGATGTCCGGGCGCGCCGCGCCGCGACCCGCGCGGAAGACGCGCGCGACCGGTGGGAGGGGCAGTGCCCGGGACTGACGATCCGAGATCAGGGACGGCGGGGGTGGCCCTTGAGGTGCCGGCCCAGCTCGCGGGCGATCTCCCGGTTGGCGTCGCGCTCAGCGAGGGTCTGCCGCTTGTCGTAGGAGCGCTTACCCTTGGCCAGGGCCAACTCGACCTTGGCGAAACCGTTCTCGAAGTACATCGACAGCGGGACCATGGTCACCCCGCCCTCGCGGACCTTGTCCAGGATCCGGTCGATCTCGGCCCGGTGCAGCAACAGCTTGCGGTTGCGGCGCGGGGCGTGGTTGGTCCACGTCCCGTAGGCGTACTCGGCGATGTGCAGGCCGTACAGCACGATCTCGCCGTCGCGCTCGTGGGCGAACGCGTCCACCAGCGAGGCCCGCCCCTCGCGCAGCGACTTCACCTCGGTGCCGACCAGCACGATGCCCGCCTCGTACGTGCGCAGCACCGTGTACTCGTGCCGGGCCTTCTTGTTGGAGGCGATCAACCGGCGTGCGGGCGGTGTGGACGGGCTCACCCCGCGAGGATATCCGGCCGCCGGGTCAGCCGGTCGTCCGGTGTTCGCGGCGCAACCGCCGGGTCAGCTCCCGTACCGCCTCGGCGAACGCCTCCTGCGACTCACACGGCCAGTGCCCCAGGATCGGCGGGGGAACACTGTCGCTGGGCGGTGGCACCACGTCCTGCGGGTCGGTCAACCGCCGATCCACCGTCGCCGCCGGCCCGGTCAGCGTCTCGGCCTTTCCGGGACGGTGGGCGGCGAAGATCCAGCCGCCGATCGGGTCGGTGTCGCGCCACAGGTTGATCCAGCGCCAGCCGACCCGTTCGCCGATCTCGCACAGCGCCGGCTCGTCGGCGTACGCCGGGAACAGCCGGGAGTACAGCCGGCCCAGTGGCGACCCGTAGGTCAGCAGGGCGACCCGGTCGGTGATCCGGGTGGGCAGTTGCAGCACCGTGGCGGCGAGCAGCACCGAGCCGTGGCTGTGCCCGGCCAGCAGCACACAGTGCCCCTGCTCCACCAGGTAGGTGATCCGTTTCGCCAACTCCGGCACGGCCCGCTCGGCGTAACAGGGCGGCGCGAACGGGTGCGCCGCCCGGGGCCAGAAGGTGCCCAGATCCCACAGCACGCCCACGTACCGGCGAAACTGCGCCGTCCGGTACGCGAAGATGCCGCCCACCACGAGACCGAGCAGGATCGCGGCGATGACGTAGCTACCCGACCCGATCAGGAAGTTGACCATGCCCTCCGGCACTCCCACGTAGCGCTGCACCACCTTGCCCGGCCGGAGCTGGAGCAGGCCGAGCACGCTGGTGGCCAGGCCGAGCGCCGCCAGGCAGGCGTACACCACGGAGAGCGGTTCCAGGTTCTCGGTGAAACGTGCCCGGGCGACCGCCTGCTCGACCCGTCGCAGCCGGTCCGCCGCCTGCGGCGGCGCGTGCGGGAAGTCGGCGGCCACGATCGCCCGCGCGGCCCGCATCCGCTCACGCCGGGTCATCCTGGTGACCAGACCGGCCACCAGCAGAGCCGTCACCACGGCCAGGAAAAACCCGAAGATCGCCCACTTGTACGCCAGCGGAGGGCTGGTCTCCAGGCCGTCCGCGGTCGTCCCGTTGCGATCGAGCAGGTCCGCCACCCGGTAGACCAGCTCGGCGGAAAACGCCACGGCGAGCCCCGCCGAGATCGTCATGAAGACCGGCGCTCCCAACGCGCGCAGCGGCGACCGGTGCTGCCCGTCGCCCCGACGCCAGATCACCAACGTGCCGAGCACGACCACCAGCACGGTCTGGCTGACGAACAGCCAGGCCACGATCGCGTCGTAACCGGGCAGCGAACCGCCCTGCGGCCAGGGCGCCGGACTGATGACGATGTGCACGATCACCAGCATCGTCAGGCCGCAGGCGATCGTGCGCAGCCCGCGGCAGACGCCGTCCACCCGGGGCGACGGGTCGGTGCGGTCGATGCTCGCCACCACGGTGACCAGGACCAGGCAGGCCAACAGCACCGCCCCGGTGGCCGCCAGCAGGATCACCATCACCCACGAGGAGTGCTGACTGGCCCGCGCGGCCAGCAGGCTGCCGCTCAGCGTCGCGAACGCCGCAGCGACGTGCACCGAGCGCAGCCGACCCACCAGCGGCTCACCGTCCCACTGGCCGACGGCGCTCAACCGGTGCTTCGACGCCGGCGTCGTCGGCGTCCGGAACGCGTCGAACGAGTGGCTCGGGCGGGCGCCCAACCACCAGACGATCCCGATGGCGGCGACCGGCACGAGCGCCAACACGCCCAGGCGCAGCCCGGGCGGGCGTCCGCCGAGCCAGGACAGCCAGCTCCGGCCGGCCAGGCACGACGGGGTGTCCATGCAGCGCCAGGCGATCAGGTCCAACGCCACCCCGACGATGGAGAGCACGTAGAGCGCGGTGAGGGTGAGCGCGAGCACCCGGCACAGCGCCATGAAGCCGCGCGTCGAGACGGTGTCCGCCGGGCGCATCCACAGCGCCACGTTGCAGAGCATGAACGGCAGCAGGAAGACCAGCGACAACGTCCGCACCGCCGTGCCGGACGGCAGGTCACTCCAGCGGTACGCCTCCAGCGTCACCCCGTCGGTTCCGGTGGAGTCCGGATAGCCGGGACGCGGTCGGAAGAACCCTCCGCTGCGGTCCCCGGCGACCTGGTGCACGTGGGGCCGGTTCAACACCTGGTCCGCCCCCGCGCCGGAGACCCCGTGCACCCGCAGCTCCACGATCGCGCCCGACGTCGTCGGTCGGGTCGGTGTCGCGTGCGCCATGGGCCCCCCGAGGTGTGCGCGGCAACCGGGCGGGTCGTCGATCTCCGGGCACCCACGCGGCTCCCCGGCTTACCCATCGCCAACGCGATCAACCATGGGTCCGACCCCGGCGGTGGTGCGGTCGACAGGGTGCAGGTGATTTCATGGCGCCATGGCGAACCCGGTGATCCTGACCGTCGACGACGACCCCGTGGTGTCCCGGGCGGTTGCCCGCGACATCCGGCGCCGCTACGGCGACCGCTACCGGGTGCTGCGGGCCTCCTCGGGGCCGGAGGCGCTGGACGCCCTGCGCGAGGTCAAGCTGCGCGGCGAACAGGTGGCGCTGCTGCTGGCCGACCACCGGATGCCGGAGATGACCGGCGTCGAGTTCCTCGAGGCGGCCATGGACATCTTCCCGGCCGCCCGGCGGGTGCTGCTCACCGCGTACGCGGACACCGACGCCGCGATCGAGGCCATCAACGTGGTCGACCTGGACCACTACCTGCTCAAGCCCTGGCACCCGCCGGAGGAGAAGCTGTACCCGGTGGTCGACGGGCTGTTGGAGGCGTGGGCGGCCACCCCGGACGCGGCCAGCGCCGAGATCCGGGTCGTCGGGCACCGCTGGTCCGCGCCGTCGTTCAAGGTCCGCGACTTCCTGGCCCGCAACCTGGTGCCGTACCGGTGGCTGTTGTCCGACGACCCGGAGGGTGTCCGGTTGCTCGACGCGGCCGGGGCCACCGAGGCGGACGTGCCGCTGGTGGTGACGCCCGAGGGCAAGGCGCTGGTCGCCCCGAGCGAGGCCGAGCTGGCCGCCCTGGCCGGGTTGACGGTGGTGCCGGCGTGTGACTTCTACGACCTGGTGGTGATCGGCGGTGGCCCCGCCGGGCTCGGCTCCGCGGTGTACGGCGCCTCGGAGGGGCTGCGTACCGTGCTCGTGGAGCGACGGGCGACCGGCGGTCAGGCCGGGCAGAGCAGCCGGATCGAGAACTACCTGGGCTTCCCGGACGGCGTGTCCGGCGCGCAGTTGACCGATCGGGCCCGGCGCCAGGCGGTCAAGTTCGGTGCCGAGCTGCTCAGCGCCCGGGAGGTGGTCGGTCTCAGCGAGGCCGGCGGTGCCCGGCTGCTGCGCTTCGGCGACGGCACCGAGATCGCCGCGCACACAGTGGTGTTGGCCACCGGCGTGTCGTACCGGGTGCTCGACGCACCGGGGCTGGCCGACTTCACCGGGCGGGGGGTGTTCTACGGCGCCGCTGCCACCGAGGCGCCGAGCTGCGTCGAGCAGGACGTCTACATCGTCGGCGGGGCCAACTCCGCCGGTCAGGCGGCGGTCCACTTCTCCCGGTACGCGGCCAGGGTGCACCTGCTCATCCGGGGTGCGGACCTGACCGCCTCGATGTCGCGGTACCTGATCGACCAGCTGGAACGAATCGACAAGATCACTGTGCATCCGCACACCGCCGTGGTCGGCGCGGCGGGGGAGGACCACCTGCAACGGCTCACCCTCTGCGACACCCGCACCGGGGAGGCCCGCTCGGTCGACACCTCCTGGCTGTTCATCTTCATCGGCGCGGAGCCGCGCACCGACTGGCTGGACGGGGTGCTGGTCCGCGACGGGCGCGGGTTCATCGTGACCGGCCCGGATCTGCTCGCCGGGGGCCGGCGACCGCCCGGCTGGTCGCTGTCGCGCGACCCGTACCACCTGGAGACCAGCGTGCCGGGGGTGTTCGCCGCCGGCGACGTGCGGGCCGAGTCGGTCAAGCGGGTCGCCTCGGCCGTCGGCGAGGGCGCGATGGCGGTGTCGCTCGTGCACCGCTACCTGGAAGCCCAATGAGCGCGAGGAGTGGTTGGTCGTGCGAGCCCCGTCGCGAGCGAAGGAGTCCCGGTGAGCGCGAGGAGTGAGCCGGTGTTGCGAGCCCCGCAGCCGCGAACCAAGGAGATCCAGTGAGCACCGACTCTGACGGGCTGACACCGGCCCAGTTGCGCACCCTGTTCCTGTTCGAGTCGCTCGACGACGGGCAGCTCGCCTGGCTGGCCGAGCGCGGCCGGGTGGAGCAGCGCGCCGGCGGCACCCTCGTGTACGGCGAGGGTGAACCCGCCACCTGCTTCTTCGTGCTGCTGCGCGGCGCGGTGGCGTTGAGTCGTCAGGTGCGCGGCGACGACGTCGAGGTCAGCCGGACCGAACAGCGCGGGGTGTACGGCGGGGCCGTCCAGGCGTACCTGGGTGACCAGGTCGACCAGATCTACCGCAACAGTCTGCGGGCGGTGACCGACGCGGACTTCTTCGTGCTGCCGGCGGAGGACTTCGCGGAGGCCCTGCGGTCCTGGTTCCCGATGCCCATGCACCTGCTGGAGGGGCTGTTCTTCGGGATGCGGGACAGTCAGGCCATCGTCGGCGAGCGGGAGCGGCTGCTGGCCCTCGGCTCGCTGTCGGCGGGGCTGACCCACGAGCTGAACAACCCGGCCGCGGCGGCGGTGCGGGCCACGTCGGTGCTGCGGGACCGGGTCGCCGGGATGCGGCACAAGCTCGCCATGATCGCCGATGGGCGGCTCGACGGCAGTGCCCTGCACGGTCTGGTCGCGTTGCAGGAGGAGGCGGTCGTCCGGGTGGCCACCGCGCCGAAATTGACCCCGATGGCCACCGCCGACGCCGAGGACGCCCTCACCGACTGGTTGGAGGAGCACGGGGTCGACGGAGCCTGGGACCTGGCGCCGATCCTGGTCGGCGGAGGGCTCGACGCGGCCTGGCTGGCGCAGGTGAAGGCCGCGGTCGGGGCGGCGGACCTGGAGGCGGCGGTGCGCTGGCTCACCTACACGGTCGACACCGAGCTGCTGATGCGCGAGATCGGCGACGCGGTAACCCGGATCTCCGGGCTGGTGGGCGCCGCCAAGCAGTACTCGCAGCTGGATCGCGCGCCGCACCGGGTGGTGGACGTGCACGACCTGCTCGACGCCACGCTGGTGATGTTCAAGGGCAAGATCCCCGCCGAGGTCAAGCTGGTCCGCGAGTACGACCGGGACCTCCCACCGGTCCCGGCGTATCCGGCCGAGCTCAACCAGGTGTGGACCAACCTGATCGACAACGCGTTGGGCGCGATGGGGGAGAAGGGGGTGCTGACCGTCCGCACCGGACGGGTTGGTGAGCTGCTGGCGGTGGAGATCACCGACACCGGGCCGGGCATCCCGCCGGAGGTGCGTCCGCGCATCTTCGAGCCGTTCTTCACCACGAAGCCGGTGGGGGCGGGCACCGGTCTGGGGCTGGACATCTCGTACCGGATCGTGGTGCACAAGCACCACGGCGACATCCGGGTGGAGACCGAGCCGGGACGAACCACCTTCCGGGTCCTGCTGCCGATCGCCGAGGGGCCGCCGGACGAGCACCGCGACGCGCCGACTACCTAGACCGCCGGTGGCCTCTACCGCGAGCTGTTCAACCTGTAGGCCAGCGGTTACCTGACCGGGGTCGACGGCCGGGCAGTCCCCGCGTCAGCGCGCGCGGGCGACCCCGCAGTAGCCATCCACCGCGGACGCGGGCCTGCTGTCGGTCCGCCAGTGCCCCAGCGGCACGACACCAGGCCGGACGAGGTCGAGACCGTCGAAGAACGCCGTGAAGTCCGCGACCTCGCGCAGGTGGTACGGCAGAGCACCGCTTTCGTTGTACTGCCGATGCGACTCGATGGCCCGCTCGCTGGTAGCCGTGCCGTCGGACATCGCCAGAAAGCTCCCCGACGGTAGGGACGAGACCAAAGCGTTGACGATGGCCCGCGCCTCGGCCGGCTTCTCGACGTGACCCATAACGCCCAGCATCATCAGCGCGATCGGCTCACCGAAGTCCAGTGTCTCGCGGGCATCGTGGACGATCGTGTCCACGTCGTGCAGATCGGCGTCGACATACTGGGTGGCGCCCTCCTGGCTGCTGGTCAGCAACACCCGGGCGTGCGCGAGAACCATCGGGTCGTTGTCAACGTAGACGACGCGCGCCTGTGGCGTGATCCGTTGGGCGACCTCGTGGGTGTTATCGGCTGTGGGTAGGCCGGTACCGATGTCGAGGAACTGGCGGATCCCCGCCTCTGCGGCGAGATAGGTCACCGCTCGTCCGAGAAACGCGCGCGAATACCGTGCGGCCTCGACGATTTCCGGGAAGACCGACTGTACCTGTTGGCCGACCTCGCGATCCGGGGCGAAGTTGTCCTTACCGCCGAGCCAGTAGTTCCACACCCGTGCCGAGTGCGGCACTGTCGTGTCCAGTTTGGCGGCCGAACCTCCCACCGGCTGCTCAGCTTGGTCCTGCGACATGTCGTCTCCCCTTACCAGCCATACGACGTCGAGGCCGTAGCCTAGCGGCGCGGCGGCACCCGCATGGTCCTGGCGGATCGACCAAACTCTTGTCCCCTGCTGCCTGATGGCGGCAAAGGCATGGTCAGAGTCGTCAGGCCACCCGCTGCGGTCGGTGCCGTCGGTGCCGTCAGGAGGTGGGTGTCAGGAACTCGGCTAGGACGCGAGTGTGGGTGGAGAACGCCAGCTCGACGGGGTCGGTGAGCACCAGCCACTCGGTGGCCTCGTCGGTCGGTGCCGACGGGGGCAGGTCCACGGCGGCCCGTTCGGGCAGCACTCCGAAGATCATCATGGTGCCTCCCGCCGGCGCGCCGTGCACCGCGAACAGGCGGGCGTCCTCGGCCGCCGCGATCAGGCCGGTCTCCTCCCGCAGCTCCCGGACGAGTGCGTCGGACCACTCCTCGCCGTACTCGATGAAGCCGCCGGGCAGCGCGAGCAGGCCACGGGCCGGCTCGATGTCCCGGCGGACCACCACCACACCCAGGCCCCCGGCCGTGCGGACCGGCAACACCGCGACAGCCACCGGCAGTGGGTTGCGCCAGACGGTCTCGCCGCAGACCGCGCAGACCCGTGGCCATCCGGCGGCGGCCGGGTAGGCGGCGCCGCAGAAGGAGCAGTGCGAGTACGGCGTGCCGGTCATGCCGCAGCACGTTACTCCGAACCCCGCCCCGACTGCCGCGCCGCCGTCCCGCCGTGCGGTCAGGCTGCCGTGCGGTCAGGCTGCCGGGGTGCCGGTGTAGAAGGCGGTGGTGCGCTCGGCGGCGGCCTTCGCCTCGTCGGCGTCGGTGCCGGCGGCGATGCTCGCCTCGCACCACAGCTGGCTGCTCAGCTCCATGGCCCGTCGCCCCTGCGCGGAGGCGGTCCACTCGGCGCCCTGCTCCGGGGTGATTCCGCTGCCGTCGCCAGCCAGGTGCGAGGCGAGGCCGAGCAGCCCCAGGTCCCAGCCGACACCGACCGCGCCGGGCCCGAACTGGGCCCACCGGTCCAGGTCGACGTGCGCGATGTGGTCCAGGTCGAGCCGGGCCCGATCCCCGTCAACCGGGGTGATCCGTACCTCGATCCAGCTCACCTCGCCGCCCATCTCCCAGGTGGCGGTGAAGCGGTGCGGCGGCTCGCAGCTTTCGACGGTGCCGTTCGCGTTGCCCTCAAGCTGGTACGTGCCGCCCAGTCGCAGGTCGCCGGAGATCGGCAGGAACCAGCGCGGGATGCGCTCGGCGCTGGTGCAGGCGTCCCACAGGTCCTCGGCCGTCGCCTGGTAGGTCTGACTGATGGTGGTGACCCGCGCCTCGCCGGCTTCCAGGGTGCGGCTGCCGACGGTGCGTTGGACGGCGTTGATCTGCTCGGTGGCGTCGAACATCAGGTGTTCCTCTCGTCGGATGGGTCGGCGGGCCCACGAAGGCGACGCTCGCGTCGGCCTCGGGCCAGCTCGGTGGCGAGTGCCGCCAGGGGTGGGGTCCAGAACCGGCGGAAGTGCTCCAGCCAGCCGTCGACCTCGCGCAGTGGGCGCGGGTCGACCGCGTAGAGCCGCCGGGTGCCCTGCGCCCGCACCGTGGCGAAGCCGTTGTCGCGTAACACCTTGAGGTGCTGGGACACGGCGGGCTGGGAGATGCCGAACTCCTCGCGGATGACCGCGCTGACCGCGCCGGCGGGCTGCTCGCCGTCGGCGAGCAGCTCCAGGATGCGGCGCCGGACGGGATCGCCCAGCACGTCGAAGGCGTGCACGACGACAGTTGTATCACTGACGACTTATTTAAGCCAAGCCCGATACTCCGACGAGTTTGTCCAGCCGGATCGGCAGCTCCCGGATCCGCACGCCGGTCGCGTGGTGCACCGCGTTGGCCGCCGCCGCCGCCGCACCGACGATGCCGATCTCGCCGATGCCCTTCACCCCGGCCGGGTTCAGCTCGTCGTCCCGCTCGTCCAACCAGTACGCCTCGATGGACTCCACATCCGCGCAACCGGTGATGTGGTAGGTGGCCAGGTCGTGGTTGACCCAGTCGCCGTACCGCTCGTCGAGCAGGCCCTCCTCGTGCAGCGCCATCGACAGCCCCATCGTCATGCCGCCGATGAGCTGGCTGCGCGCCGTCGTCGGGTTCACCACCCGCCCTGCCGCGAACACGCCGAGCATCCGGTTCAGCCGCACCTCGCCGGTGTCCGCGTCGACCCGCACCTCGACGAACTGTGCCCCGTACGCGTACCGGGGTCGCGTCGGCTGACCGCCCACCTCCTCGGCGGTGTCCGCCTCGGCGGTCACCTCGTCGGTCGGCGGCCCGCCGTCGCGCAGCTTCTCGCGCAGCGCCTCAGCGGCCCGGATCACCGCCCAGCTCCAGCTGGAGGTCCCCATCGACCCTCCGGCCACCGGGGCGGTCGGCAGGGCGCTGTCGCCGATGTGGATCTCCACCCGCTCCGGCGGCACCCCGAGCGCGTCGGCGGCCACCTGCCAGATCGCCGTCCGCGCGCCGGTGCCGATGTCGGTGGCGTTGACCCGCACCAAAAAGCTCCCGTCGGGCCGGGCGGTGGCCGTCGCCGAGGATGGCCGGGCCCGGGCCGGGTAGCTCGACCCGGCCACCCCCGTGCCGATCAACCAACGCCCGTCGCGCCGGGCCCGGGGAGACGGATCACGGCCGGCCCAACCGAAGCGTTGTGCCCCCTCGCGCAGGCAGGCCACCAGGTTGCGGCTGGTGAAGGGCTGCCCCTGGTCGGGGTCGATGTCGGTGTCGTTGCGGATGCGCAGCTCCACCGGGTCAATGCCGACGGCGACGGCCAGCTCGTCCATCGCCGACTCCAGGGCGTACGCGCCTGGGCACTCGCCCGGGGCGCGCATCCAGAACGGCGTGGGCACGTCGAGGCGGGCCAGCCGGTGCGTGGTGCGGCGGTGCGGCGCGGCGTACATGCTGCGGGTGTAGACGGCGGTCTGCTCGGCGAACTCGTGGATGGTCGAGGTCTGGCTGATCGCGTCGTGGCAGATGGCGGTGAGCCGACCGTCGGTGTCGGCGGCGAGGCGGACCCGCTGGATGGTGGGGGTGCGGTAACCGATCGGCCCGAACAGTTGCTGGCGGGTCAGCGCCAGCTTCACCGGGCGGTCCACGTGTCGGGCGGCGAGGGCGGCGAGCACCACGGCGGCCTTGGCGTACCCCTTGCTGCCGAAGCCGCCGCCGACGTGCTGCGCGACGACCCGGACCGACTCCGGGGGCAGCTCGAACAGCTCGGCCAGTGTGGCCTGGACCGACGACGCGCCCTGGTTGGAGTCGTGCACCAGCAGCCGCCCGTCGCGCCACTGCGCCGTTGTGGCGTGCGGCTCCATCGGGTTGTTGTGGTACGCCGGAGTCCGGTACGTGGCGTCCACCCGCACCGGGGCCGCCGCGTACCCGGCGTCGAAGTCACCCTCGGCGGTGTCCGTCGGATAACTGGGATTGACGTGGTCCGGCTTGTACAGGCCCGGGTGGTCGTCGGTGAGGACAGTGCTGTGCGGGCCGGTGTCGTAGTCGATGCGGACCAGCCGGGCACCCTCGCGGGCCGCCTCCAGGCTGGTGGCCACCACCACCGCGACGTACTCCCCCCGGTAGTGCACCAGCGGTTCCTGCAACAGCCACAGCTCCGGCTGCTGGCCGGGCGCGATCCGGGGCGCGTTGCCGTGGTGCAGCACGGCCAGCACGCCGGGCGACGCCAACGCCGGGGTGGTGTCGACCCGGGTGATCCGGCCCCGCACCACCGTCGACGGCACCGCCCAGCCGTAGGTGACCCCGTCCACCGGGTACTCCACCGCGTACCGGGCCGTCCCGGTGACCTTCTCGCGGCCCTCCAGCCGGGGGTACGCCTGGCCGACGGTGCTCACGACGACGCCAACTCGGTGAGCGCCCGCACGGTGATGGCCCGGGTCAGCGGCAGCTTGAAGCCGTTGTGCCGCAGCGGGCGCGCCTCGGCCAGCTCCGCGTCCGCCGCGCGTGCCGCCAGCTCCGGGCTGAACGGGCGGCCGCACAGCTCCTCCTCGGCCCGGTACGCGCGCCACGGCCGGTGCGCGACTGCCCCGTACGCCAGCCGCACGTCGCGGACCACGTCTCCGTCGAGGTCCAGCACCGCGGCCACCGACCCGGCGGCGAAGGCGAACGAGGCCCGGTCGCGCACCTTGAGGTACGTCGAGCGGCGCGCGGCCGGCAGCGGCGGGACCCGGACGGCGGTGATCAGCGCGCCTCGGGCGAGGGTGGTCTCCCGCTCCGGGTGGGTGCCGGGGGAGCGGTAGAGGTCGGCGATCGGAATGTCGCGGGCGCCGTCGGACCCGTGCACCTCCACCACCGTGTCGAGGGCGGCCAGCGCGACGGCCAGGTCCGACGGGTGGGTGGCCACGCACTGCTCGGACCAGTCCAGCACCGCCAGGTCGC
>NZ_JAGPXZ010001039.1:0-1662 GCF_018070305.1 Micromonospora sp. M51
CGGTGGCGGCGAACTTCACCGACCCGCACGCGTACTTCGTCGGCGGTGGCGTGGTCGAGGCGGCGCCGGAGTTCCGGGACTGGTTCCTGGCGACGGTCCGCGAGCACACGGTGCTCCGTGAGGAGCAGGCGGCGGTGGCCACTTTCGCGTTGGTGCCGGACCGGGACATGGCCGGCGCCCGGGGCGTCGCGATCGCCGCGCTGGAGGCGCTGCGCGCCGCTCCGGAGCCCCGCCCGCTGGTTGCCTGAAGCCGGCGCGGGCCCTCGACCCACGCCGGCTCAGGCACGTCTGGTCAGCGCTGGGGTGGCGCCTGGGCGAAGGCGGCCCAGGCCGCCGTGGGGAACAGCAGCGCCGGGCCGGCCGGGTCCTTGGAGTCGCGGACGGCCACCAGCCTCGGTATCGCGGCAACCTCCACGCAGGCGCCCTCGTCGCCGCTGCGGCTGCTCTTGCGCCAGGCCGCCGCGGCCAACGCCGCTGTGATCATCGGTGTCATCGGTCCTACCGTCCCTTCAGGACTGACAGGAGCATCTCGCGGCTGTCCGCCGGGCTGAGCGCCACGCTACGGAGATGCTCCATGATCTTGGTGCAGGTACGCGTCTCACCGGCGCGGTCGAGGATCATCTGACCTGCGACGGTTTCCACCGACGCGATGATCGGGTCCTCCGGGTCGGCGAACTCCAGGATGTGCAGGGAACCCCGGGTGCCCCGGTGGTAGCCGGCGGAGAGCGGGATCACCTGGACGGTGATGTTCGGCAACTCGGCCATCTTGACCAGGTGCCGTAGTTGCCCGTTCATCACCGACTGCTCACCGACCGGGCGCAGCAGCGCGCCCTCGTCGATGATCGCGTCGAGGATGGGCGGCTGGTCGGCGGTGAGCCGCTGTTGCCGGTCGAGCCGGATCTTGACCCGTTGCTCGACCAGGTCGTCGCCGAGGGTGTGCGGCCCGCCGCGCATCACGCCACGGATGTAGTCTGCGGTCTGCAACAGGCCGGGCACCACCGAGGGCTCGAAGTTGGCGATGGCTGTCGCCTCGGCCTCCAGCGCGATGAAGTCGATGGTGCGGGGGTCCAGCAGGTACGAGTACGACACCCACCAGCCCGGCTTGCGGGCGTCCTTGGCCAGCTGCACCGCCGCGGCCACCTCCTCGGCGCTCACCCCGTACGACGTGAGCAGGGCGCGCACGGTGGCCGGGCTGATCAGGGTCTGGGCGTTCTCGTACCGGGAGAGGGTGCTGCGGGTGCTGTTGATCTCATCCGCCGCGGTCTCCAGCGTCAGCCCGGCGGCTTCCCGGTGGTGGCGCAGGGCGATGCCGAGCCGGCGGGCGCGGGCGGTCTTCGGGGCCATGCATCGATGGTCGCACACATTTGCGGGAACGTCTGCATGAGACAACGTCGATGAGAGTTGCATTCACGGCTGTACACGTGTCAATCTGTTATGGCGTCCTCACCGCCGGTTGTCGTGGCGACGGTGGTGGTGAGCGACCGGAGGGGATGGGGCGCGCGGCGATCGGGTTTCTCCCCCGTACCCGATCGTCGCGTGCCGCCCCGCCATCCCGGCCTGCCGGAAGGAGACGACGTGCGAACCCGCCCGGAGCCCCCCGCCGTACCCTCGGTCGGCGCGCGATGACCCGTTTCCTCGTGGTGCTCACCGACGTGCGCCCGG
>NZ_JAGPXZ010001040.1:0-1659 GCF_018070305.1 Micromonospora sp. M51
CCCCTGATCTGGACCGGTTGTTGACGCCCGGCGCCCGCTTCACCGACGAGCACGGCGGATACCTGATCGAGGTTCAGCCGGTGGGCGACATCGTGTTGCCGACCGGCCGCGTGGTCGGGTGTGACCCGCTGGTCTGCCCGGAGGCGGAGCCGTTCACGGTGACCGTGCCCCCGGGGCGGTATCCCGCCCGCGCCTGGGTGGCGGTGGTGCTCCGGGAGGACGCCGAGGTGGACCGACGGGTTGCCGCGCTGGAGCTGGTCGTCTCCGCCGAGCCGACGGTCCGCTGGGAGCCGGCCGTCGCGGGTGACCAGGACGTCGCCACGCTCGGTGCCGACGACTACTTCGGGTACGGGGTGGACGCCGGCGTCGGCACCTTCGCCGACCCGAGCGCGCTCGCCGTCCTGGAGGGTTGGGACTCCGATCGGGTCGAGGAGGTCTTCATCCCCGCCGAGCTGCCCTCGTCCCCGGTCCCGGGGCTGATCAGTGCCGTGGTGGACGAGGTCAGCGGTGCGAACGTGGTCACCGTGGCGAGCGGTTGGGGTGACGGCTGCTACGGCACCTGGATCGGTCGGGCCGCCGATGGCCGGGTCACCTCGTTCGTGACCGACTTCATGGTCGTCCCGGAATAGTCGCCCGAGAACGCCCCGGAACTGTCGCGCTGGGCGATCCGGGGCGTCCGCGGCGGGCACGGTAGGCCGCGGTGCGGGTACCGTGTGCGTCGGCTTTCCCCCCGGCACCGGGTGTGCCGGCCACACTTCGCAGCAGGGAGTCGACGACGTGAGCGAGCGGACGCAGCAGAACCGGTCGGCGGGCCAGGACCAGAGCCCGGCCACCAAGTCGGGGCGCCGCCTGGCCGCCCAGTTGGCGGCGAAGAAGGCCGCCGACGCGAGGCGGACGCGCAACGCGTGGGCCAGCGGCCTCGCCGCCGTCGCCGTGGTCGGGGTGCTGATCGGCGTCTTCGTGACGATCGGCGGTGGCGACGACAAGCCCAAGAACTCGGCCGACTCCACCCCGTCCGCCTCCGCCCCGGCCGCCGACGAGGCCGGCGCGCCTCCCGCGCCGCAGCTGCCCGAGGGCGCCGATCCCGCGCTGGGCAGCAAGCCGACGGTGACGCCGGGCACCGGTGAGCTCAAGAAGCTCGTCGTCACGCCGCTGATCAAGGGCACCGGGCCGGCCGTGCAGAAGGGCCAGAACATCACCACCAACTACGTGGGGGTGTTCTACAAGGACGGCAAGGAGTTCGACTCCTCCTGGAAGGCCGGCCAGCCGGCCACCTTCCCGATCGGCGTCGGCCAGGTGATCCCGGGCTGGGACCAGGGCCTGGTCGGGGTGACGGTGGGCAGCCGGGTGCAGCTCGACAGTCCGGGCGAGCTGGCGTACGGCAACGACGAGGCCGCCGCCGGTGGACGTCCGACCGGTCCGCTGCGCTTCGTGGTGGACGTGCTCGCCGCCCAGTGACCTGCCCGGATCGTCCCGGTTGTCGCCGGGACGCGATGGGGTTGTTCACATGGGGCTTCCGGCCCGTCACCCAGCGGCAGTAGGTTCGGCGTCACCCCGGGCGGTTCGCCGCCCGGGGTGCCCCAGCTGGAACCGGACGCGGAGGGGCATGTGACGGCGGTGGACGAGCCTGGGCGGACCGCCCGGTCGTTGAGGGCGGAC
>NZ_JAGPXZ010001041.1:0-1658 GCF_018070305.1 Micromonospora sp. M51
GCCGCGTCAGTCGGCGCAGGTCGGCCGCCGCGTCAGTCGGCGCAGGGCGGCCGGGGTGTCAGTCGGCGCAGGGCGGCCGGGGTGTCCACGTCGACCGGGGAGCCGACGTCGTCGCAGGGCACCTCGACCACCAGGTCCGGTCGGTCGCGCAGCAGGTCGCGGGCGCCCCGGTCGCCGACGGCGTACCCGCTCAGCAGCGGCCAGGCCCGCCGGGCCAGCAGGATCGGGTGCCCGGGGCGGCCGGCGTAGGTGGCGACCGCGACGACCGCGCCGTCGGCGTACGCCGCGCGCACCCGGCGCACCGCGACCGGGCTGAGCAGCGGCTGGTCGACGAGGACCACGACGGTGGCCGGCACGTCGGCCGGCAGCGAGGCAAGGCCCCGCAGCAGTGACGAGCCCAGCCCGTCGGCCCAGCGGTCGTGCCGGACCGGCACCGCGCCGGGCAGGTCGGGCACCCCGTCGGCGCCCGCGCCGAGCACCACGTGCACGGGTGCGCAGCCGCCGTCGGCGAGCAGTCGGACCGCGCGCCGCACCAGCGTTTCGCCGCCCAGTTCGACGAGCGCCTTCGGCCCGCCGTAGCGCCGGCCGGCACCGGCGGCCAGCAGCAGTCCCGCGGTCACCGCCGTCACCTCCCGTACGAACGGCTTTGCGTTATTCGCCCTGAGATATACCGACAAAGCTAGTCTGGGCCGGTGCAGGGCGGACCGGAGAACACGACGACGATCGACGAGCGGCACTCGTCCCGGGTGACGGTCGAGGTCAACGGCGTGTCCCGCGAGGTCACCCTGGACAACCGCACCACACTGCTCGACACGCTGCGCGAGCACCTCGACCTGACCGGGGCGAAGAAGGGCTGCGACCACGGCCAGTGCGGCTCCTGCACCGTGCTGCTGGACGGCCGCCGGGTGAAGAGCTGCCTGATCTTCGCGGTCACCGTGGACGGCCGGTCGGTGGTGACCGTCGAAGGGCTGGCCGGGCCGGACGAGCTGTCCCCGTTGCAGGCCGCCTTCATCGCGCACGACGCGTTCCAGTGCGGCTACTGCACCCCCGGGCAGCTCTGCTCCGCCCGCGGCATGCTCGACGAGGTCTCCCGAGGTTGGCCCAGCGCCGTCACCGGCGACCTGACGTTCCCGGTCGACGCCTGGTGGGTCGGCCACCCCGCCGGCCCCGGTGCCGTCGAGCGGGCCACCGCCCTGCACCTGGGCACCGTCGCGACCCGTGAGTCGGAGACCGCCCGCCTCATCGGCGGTCCGCTGCGCGCCGGGGTGCCGGGCGCGCTCCGGCTCATCGTCCCGGCCGCGGCCCTGCTGCTGCTCGCCGGCGTCGTCCTGCACGTCACCTGCGACCTGCAGGTCCGCGCCGTCGAGGTGGCGCGGCTGCGCGGCCTGGGAATGTCCCGGCGCGGCATCCGGGCCGTGCTGCTCGGCCAGCACGCCGGCGTGCTGCTGCCCCTGCTCGCGGCGGGCGCGGCCGTCGGCGCGCTCGCCACCGGGGTCGTCGCTCCCCTGCTCGTACGCTCCGACACCGGCGCCGCGCCCATCCCGGCCGCCCAGCCACACTGGCCGTGGCCAGCCGAGGCCGCACTGCTCGCCGTACTGCTGGCCGGCTGCCTGCTGGCGGTCGCCGTCGTGGTCACCGTCCAGGTCCGCCGGGCCGAC
>NZ_JAGPXZ010001042.1:0-1653 GCF_018070305.1 Micromonospora sp. M51
TCCCCGATGACCAGCACCAGTTCGTCGCCGTTCAACGCGACAGCGTCGTACCAGTCGCCGCCGACCTCGACGTCGGCGCTGCCGGGCAGGTAGCGGCTGGCCACGACCGCGCCGGGCAGTTGGGGCAGCGATCGGGGCAGCAGGCTGTGCTGCAGGGTGGTGGCGATCCGGTGTTCGGCTTCGTAGAGCTGGGCGTTCTCCAGTCGCACCCCGACGAGCCGGGCCAGCTGGGTCAGCGCCGCGTCGTCGGCCTGCGCCTCATCGCCGTCCGCCCGCCAGACCTGCAGCTCACCGAGCTTCCTTCCGGCGGTGCCGGTCAGCTCGGCCACGAAGGACGGGTCGGCGGCGGTGATGCCGCCGCCGTCCGCCTCGAAACGGGCCTCGGCCGCGGTGACCACCACCCGGGCGGCCTCGGCGAGGCTCAACGCGTGCCGGGCGGCGACCTGGAGCACGTCGGCGGTGGATCGGGCGGTGTTCACCGCCACCGCCGCGTCGGCCAACGCCCGGAGCCGGCGGATGATCTGCCCGCGCAGCTGGCCCAGTTCCACGTTGGCCCGCACCCGGGCGATCAGCTCCTGGGCGGAGAACGGCTTGGTGAGGTAGTCGTCGGCGCCGACGGCGAGGCCGGCGACGGCCTCCGCGGAGCCGGCTCGGGCGGAGAGCAGCACGATCGGCACATACCGGGTACGCGGGTCCGCGCGCAGCGCGCTCACCAGCCCGAACCCGTCCAGCCGAGGCATCATCACGTCGGTGAGCACCAGGTCGAACCCGCCCTCGCGGGCCATCGGCAGGGCGTCGAGCCCGTCGTTGGCGGTGACCACCTCCCAGGTCGGGGAGAGCAGCCGGCTGACGTGCTCCTGAAGGTCGGCGTTGTCGTCGACGACCAGGATCCGGCCGGCCGGCAGGGCCGTCGCCGGCCGACGGTCGACCTCGGGTGCCGGCGCGACACCGGCCCACAGCGCGGTCTCCGCCACGAAGAGTCGGGCCTGCTCGGGCTCACCGACGGGCAGCGGGTCGAACGCCACCACCCGCTCCGCCGGCAGGTGCGCCGAGCCGAACGGAACGGTCACCGTGAAGGTGCTGCCCACGTCGACCTGACTGGTCAGTCCGACCTCACCGCCGTGCATCTCGACCAGCTCCCGGACCAGCGCGAGGCCGATGCCGGTGCCCTCGTGGGTGCGTGCCCGCACCCCCGGCACCCGGTGGAACCGTTCGAAGACGTGCGGCAGCTCCTCCGGCACGATGCCGATGCCGGTGTCCGTCACCTCCAGCCGGGCCGCGCCCTGCACGGCCCGGATCCGCACCCGGATCTCGCCGTCGAAGGTGAACTTGACAGCGTTCGACACCAGGTTGAGGACGATCTTCTCCCACATGTCCCGGTCGACGAAGACCGCAGTGGGCAGCGGCGGACAGTCCACCACCAGTCGCAACCCGGCCCGGTCGGTGGCCGAGCGGAAGGTGCTGGCCAGCCTGGCGGTGTAACCGGCGAGATCGGTGGGCTGGTAGCGGGCGGCGAGCCGACCCGACTCCAGCCGGGAGAAGTCCAGCACGGTGTTGACCAGCTTGAGCAGGCGCAGCGCGTTGCGGTGCATCATGGTGAGCCGGTCGGTCTCGGCAGCGGGCAGCTCCGGGTCGGCCAGCATGTCCTCCAGC
>NZ_JAGPXZ010001043.1:0-1652 GCF_018070305.1 Micromonospora sp. M51
GCACCACCACGGTGGGGATGCCCAGCACCGAGGAGCCGACCGACCCGGTCGACGTCGGGCCGTCCGCCGTACCGCGGACCAGGAGCACCGCCACCGCCGCCCGGACCGGCCCCCCGACCGGTCCGGGCGGGACAGTGGCCCCCGGCCCGACCGCCACCACTGGAGTCCCGACCCCGACCCCGACCACGGTCGCGCCGACTCCCACCCCCGGCGCTGGCGTACCCGTCGCCGGACGCGGCGGGACGGTCACCGTCCGCTGCGTGGGGAAGACGGTCGAGGTGCTCGCGGTGACGCTCGCGCCTGGCTTCGGGGCCGAGGCGTACGACCCGGGGCCGGCGAAGCAGATCGTTGTCGGGTTGACCTCCACCGAGCACCGCCGAGAGATCCGGGTGCAGTGCCCCGGTGGTCACCGGAGGTCGACGGTCAAGGAACGCGACGTCTGAATGGGGGGCCGGCGGGTGCCGCGCCCAGGACGTACCCGGGCCGCGGCCCCCCGTTCCCGCCGGCCGGTCCATCACCGCCCGGCCAGCACCCCCCAGCCCGGGTTCACGGGCTCCCGGCGCAGCGGCATGCCCGCCTCCGCTGGCGTCCGGTCCCCCTTGCGCTGGTTGCAGGCGTAGCAGGCGGCCGTGGTGTTCCGCCAGGTGTTCCGGCCGCCGCGTGAGCGGGGCAGGACGTGGTCGATGGTGGATGCCGGCCCACCGCAGTACGCGCAGCACCGGTCGTCGCGGCGCAGCACACCGGCGCGCGACCAGGCCGGCCCGGAGTTGAACCTCCACCGGGTGACCACGTAGCGGACCAGCCGCACCACCCGGGGCATCGGGAAGACCCCGATCACCCGGTCCGGCTCGGCCTCGTGGATCTCGGCAACCCGACGGCAGAGCATTCGGACGGCGTGTTGGACGGTGACCCGGTGCAGCGGGCCGAGGTCGGCGTTGATGACGAGGACGGCGTCCACCGGGACTCCTTTCCGGTTGGTGGCGGACAGCAAGAAGCCGCCCGGTCCAGTGGTCGGACGGGGCGGCTCCGCGCGTACGGGTACGCGTCAGTCGGGCCGGCCCGCCCGGGGACCTTCCGCTCGGCAACCGTCACCGGGCAGCGTCGACGGCACGGTGGTGACGTGCGACATCGTCATGTGCTGCTCCCGCGGCGGTGGTTGACAGTGCGCGCTCACGGTAGGTCGACGCGGGAGACCCGGGCAACGTATTTCGATCGGCCGGTGTCTTCGGGTCGCCGCTGGCGGCGGGTGCGGGGTGCCGCTTTCACAGCGACCCGGGCGGTGGTCAGCGGCCGGTTCAGCCGCAGGGCCATCCTGGTGGTGAGTTCGCTGTCCAGCAGCGGCCGGTTGACCTCACCGGCGACGGCCAGGGCGGGCCCGGAGACCGAGCGCCAGATCGCGGCCAGCCCGGCGCCGAGGCCCACCAGGGCGACGGTGGCCCGGGTGGTCGGTGAGCCAGCGGCCGCGGCGGCGCTCACCCCGACGACCGCGAAGAGCACCAACAGCAGGGGTACGAGCACCGGCCAGAAGATGCCCCGGGCGGCCTGCGCCACCAGCCGCCGGTCCCGGATGATCAGGTTTCTGGCGATCACCGCGTAGTCCTCCTCGTCGAGCAGGACGCGCGGGTGCAGGCCGCCGGTCAGCACGTCCAGAT
>NZ_JAGPXZ010001044.1:0-1651 GCF_018070305.1 Micromonospora sp. M51
ACCATCCGGAAGGCCATCAGCCGGGTGCGTTCGTGGTAGCCGATCCGCAGGTCGGCGGGGGTGGCCAGGTAGGGGACCTGGTAGGCGGCGAAGAGCAGGTTGCCGGCGATGAAGAACACCGCCACCCACGCGGCGGCCGGTGCTCCGGTCAGGCCGCCGGGCACGGCGAAGAGCGCGGCGAACGCGACCGGCAGGGCGCAGCCGAGCAGCAGCAGGCGACGCCGGTCGCCGCGGCGGGTCTGTTCCACGTCGGCGCGGTGCCCCACCCAGGGGTGCAGCAGCACGTCGGCGATCTTCGGCAGCAGCAGCGTCAGGCCGGCCAGCCACGGGCCGACGGCCAGCACGTCGGTGAGGAAGTACAGCAGCAGCAGGCCGGGCACCGTCACCCAGACACCCATGCCGAGGGAGCCGGCGGCGAAGCCCGCCAGTGGGCCGCGGGGCAGTGTCGCGTCGGTGGCGGCCGCCGGCCGCCGGTCCAGCCCGGTCATCGCCGCATCCTCTCCGCAATCCAACGGTTGCTGGATTCTAGGGGCAGAATGGCGTCATGACCATGCCCCGCCGCCGCCCGGGTCGGCCCCGCCGCGACGAGACCCGGCCGACCCGCGAGGTGGTGCTCACCGCGGCGACGGCGCTCTTCGCCGAGCGGGGTTTCGACGCCGTCGGGTTACGGGAGGTCGCCGCCGCCGCCGGGGTCGACGTCGCCACCGTCGCGCACCACACGGGTACGAAGGCGGCCCTCTACGACGCGTGCTTCGCCCGGGTGTTCGCCGCCGAGCAGGAGGTGCTGACCGCGGCCGCCGAGCAGGCCCGCGCCGCTGTCGACGCCGGTCCGGACGCGGCGCGGCGGGCCCTGCACGAACTGGTCGACGTCTTCGTCGACTTCCTGGAGGACCGCCCCGAGACGACCGCGCTGTGGCTGCGGCGCTGGTTGGAGCCACAGCGGCACGCCGAGCTCGACAAGCGCTACGCCGAGCCGTTGTACCGGCTGGTCGGGCAGCTGCTCACCGCCGCCGCGGCGGCGGGCGCCCTGGATGAGCCGACTCCCCACATCACCGTGCGGAGCCTGGTGTGGGCCACCCACGGGCACGTGGTGGCGTTGGCCGCTGGCGCGCCCGGCGCCCGGGAACGGCGCGAGTTCCGGACGTTCGTGCACCGGATGCTCGACGGGCTGTACGGGCCGCCGGCCCCTTGACGGGTCGCCGTCGCCCGACGATTATCCATCGGACGTTGGATTTATTGGGGGCGGGGCGATGGGCGCAGCACAGCGGGTGGCGGTGATCGGCGCCGGTGCCGCCGGGCTCGCCGCGGTCAAGGCACTACGGGACGCCGACGTGCCGACGGTCGGCTTCGAGGCCGCCGAGCAGGTCGGCGGCCTCTGGGTGTACGGGGCACCCGACTCACCCGCGTACCGCACGCTGCACCTCAACACCAGCCGCGGTCGTACCCAGTTCGCCGACCACCCGATGCCCACCGACTGGCCGGACTACCCCGACCACCGGCGCGTCGCCGGATACCTCGCCGACTACGCCGCCCGCTTCGGGCTGGCCGACACCATCCGGCTTCGGCACACCGTCGAGCGGGTCACCCGCAACCCCACCGGCACCAGGCCGGTGGCCGCCACCGGCCCGTCCGGCCCGGTCGAGGTCACCGT
>NZ_JAGPXZ010001045.1:0-1647 GCF_018070305.1 Micromonospora sp. M51
CGAGTGGGGCGAGGCGGAGGAGTGGTGCACTCGCGCACCCGCCCTGATCGTGGACCAACAGGACGAGCACATCGCCTGCTACACGTCGCAGGCGCTGGCGAAGATCTGGCTGCGCCAGGGGAAGGTCGACCAGGCCCGGGGGCCGCTCGACCGTTCTCTGATCACCTGCAAGCGGCTCCACGACCGGCTGGGCACCGCCCTCGTGCAGCGCACCATCGGTGAGCTGCACCTCGCCGCCGGCCACCTCGACGACGCGGCCCGCGCACTGGGGCTGGCGTACGACGGATGGCAGGCCCTCGGGCACGACCTGGGCCGGGCGCGAACCCTGCGCGACACCGGGATGGTCCGGGCGGCGGCCGGTGACCTGCCGGGGGCTCACACCGCCTGGGCCGACGCCCTGGCCGTGTTCACCAGGTTGGGCACCAGGGAGGCCGCGGAGGCTCCGGGCTGGCACCGGGCCTGCGGCCCCGACTGTGGCTCCGTCTTCGGGTCGCCCGCCGGCGGCCCGCTGGCCGTGTCGGCCGCCTGAAAGGCCGCTCCGCCTGCGGATTCAAGGTTTGTTCCAGCTCTGGCAGAGGCACGGCTCCTACCGTCGTCGGCGGGTCCGGGAAGTCAATCCGACCCGACCGACGAGGTAGGGAGTCAGCTGTGCGAGTTCGAGGCAGTGACGTGGCGATGGCGGTGGCGATGGCCCTGACGTGTGCGGTGGCGGGATGCGGGCAACCCGCCCCGCGCTCGGTCGGAGCGCCGGCCGCCAGCTCGCCCGGGTCCACCCCGTCCACGCCACCCCCGACCGGTGGTCCGTCGCCCTCCGTCGACGCCACGCGGACCGCGACCGCCGGGCCGGACCCGGCGAGCGACGCGGCGACCGTCGCCGGTGACGGTTCGGGTCGGGCCGCCGCCGGTGCCGGCGCACCAGCGGAAGGCGGCGGAGCGCCGGATCGGGCAATCGACACCGACACCACCTGTACGCCCAGCACGTTGCAGGCGGCCAGCCAGGCGCTGCTGGGCGGCGTGCGGATCGCCCGGGTGGAGGTCTTCGCCTGTCGGAACTCCTATGCCCGGCTGACCGCCGTACCGGCCGGCTCGCCGGACACCCTTCCCGAACCGCAGATCTTCCTGAAGCGGTCCGGGGCGCAGTGGCAGCTCGCCGGGCGGGCGGCGGCGAACATCGACTGTGGCGACGGCGGCCTGGCACCGGCCATCAGCACGGCCTGCGGCGCGCTGGCCGGTTGACGTCCGGCGTGGACCGCTGCTCGCGTCGGCGGTGCCCGTTCAGAGCGCCTCGCTGTCGTCGGAGAGCGTGGGGCCGGCGGCGGCGGGCACCAGGTGTCGGACCTCGGGCTCCCCGTCGGTCAGCTCCCGGGCCCGTTGCTCGGCCGCGCGGTCCTCACCGGTCAACCGGCCGCCGTGCTGGCGCAGGTGCTCGTCCCAGGACGGCACCACATACACCTCGACGAAGCGATCCACCGTCTCGGCCGGGCGAAACAGCCCCCAGCGCGTCGCCCCGGTCCGCTGCCGCGCGCCACGCACCAGGTCCATCGCCGCCAGGAACTGTTGGGCCCGCTCCGGCCGGACGGTGTACTGCACCGTCACCAGCACCGGCCCCACCCCCGGGTCCGGTTCGTGCGCCAGGTGCAACTGTGG
>NZ_JAGPXZ010001046.1:0-1642 GCF_018070305.1 Micromonospora sp. M51
GCGGCGAACAGGTTGCAGCCCCACGTCTCCTATCTGCGCGGGGTGCTCGGCGAGCCGGGATCGATCGTGGCGCGCCAGCCCGGTTACCTGCTCGACACCGGGCCGGACTCCACCGACGTGCAGGTCGCCGAACGCCTCATCGAGCTGGCCCGGCGGTCGACGGACGGCCACGAGCAGGTGAAGCACCTGACGGCGGCGGTGGCGCTGTGGCGGGGTCCACCGTTGGCCGACGTGGCCGGGTCGGCGTGGCTTGAGGAGCAGGCGGAACACCTGGCACGCCTGCGGTTGGAGGCCGAACGGTCGCTCGTCGAGGCCCGGTTGTCCGTCGGCGAGCACGCGGGGCTCCTTCCCGGGTTGGAACGGCTCGTCCGACAGCACCCCTTCGACGAGCACCTGCACGCTCAGCTGATGCTCGCCCTGTACCGCGACGGCCGGCAGGGCGAGGCGGTCGCCGCGTACCGACGGCTGCGCGACAACCTGCGGGAGCACCTCGGCATCGACCCGGGTCCGCGACTGCGGGACCTGGAGTGCGCCATCCTGCGCCAGGACACCGCCATCGCCGCGCCCGCACCCGCCGCTGCCGCTGTGGCGCCGGTGGCGGCGCAGCTGCCTCCTCCCGTACCGACGTTCACCGGGCGCACCGCGGAGCTGGCCGCCCTCGACGCGCTCGTCGAGCGGGGCGGTGCCGTCGTGGTCTCCGGGACCGCCGGCGTCGGCAAGACAGCGCTCGCCGTGCACTGGGCGCACCGCGCGGCCACACGCTTTCCCGACGGGCAGCTCTACGTCAACCTGCGGGGTTTCGACCCGGCGGCCACACCGACCGACCCGGCGCGGGCGTTGCACGGCTTCCTGGAGGCGCTCGGTGTTCCGGCGGCACGGATGCCCGGCGACCCGGACGCGATGGTGAGCTTGTACCGCACGACGCTCGCGGGCAAGCGCCTGTTGGTGGTGTTGGACAACGCGCGCGACGCCGAACAGGTCCGGCCGCTGCTGCCCGGCTCACCGCACTGCCTCGCGATCGTCACCAGCCGCGACCAGCTCATCCCGCTGGTCGTCACCGAAAGCGCCCAGCCGGTGCCCCTCGATCTGCTGAGCCCTGGCGAGGCCCGCGACATGCTGGTCCGTCGGCTCGGCGAGCGTCAGGTCGCCGCCGAACCCGCGGCGGCTGACGACATCGCCGACCGCTGCGCGCGGCTACCCATCGCCCTGGCCATCGTGGCGGCCAGAGCCGCCACCAACCGGCAGTTCTCGTTGGCCGCCGTCGCCGGTGAGCTGGGCGACCTGGACGCCTTCCACGCGGGTGACGAGGCCACCGACGTCCGGGCGGTCTTCTCCTGGTCGTGCCGGACGCTCAGCCCACCCGCTGCCCGACTGTTCCGGTTGCTGAGCCTGCATCCCGGCCCGGACGTGTCCGCCCCGGCCGTGGCAAGCCTGGCCGGCGCTGACGGGCCGGCGATCGGTCCGCTGCTCACCGAGCTGACCCGGGCGAATCTCTTCACCGAGCACACGTACGGGCGTTACGCGTTCCACGACCTGCTGCGCGCGTACGCGGCCAGCCTCGCCGACGAGGCGGAGCCGCCGGCCGAGCAGCAAGCCGCCGTGCACCGGCTGCTCGACCACTGCCTGCACACCGCCCACGCCG
>NZ_JAGPXZ010001047.1:0-1642 GCF_018070305.1 Micromonospora sp. M51
GCCCCGGACCAGGTCCCACACCTGGTTGCGGCTGCGCGGGTCCAGGCCGGTCGTCGGCTCGTCGAGGAAGAGCACCCGAGGGGTACGGATCAGGCTGGCGGCGAGGTCCAGCCGGCGGCGCATCCCGCCCGAGTACTCGCCCGCGGACCGGTTCGCCGCCTCGCTCAGCCCGAACCGTTCCAGCAGTTCGTCGGCGCGTCGGCGGGCAGCCCCTCGGCCGAGCCGGAACTGCCGGCCGAACAGTTCCAGGTTCTGCCGACCACTGAGGGTCTCGTCCACCGCGGCGTACTGCCCGGTCAGCCCGATCCGGGCGCGCACCTCGTCGGGCTGGCGCAGCACGTCGTACCCGGCCACGCTGGCGGTGCCGCTGTCGAAGCGCAGCAGCGTGGTGAGGATCCGTACCGCCGTCGTCTTGCCCGCGCCGTTGGGGCCGAGCAGCCCGTACACGGTGCCGGCCGGCACGGCCAGGTGGAAGGTGTCCAGCGCGCGGGTGGGGCCGTAGCGCTTACCCAGCCCTTCGGCCACCACGTCGAATGTCGTCATGCCCCCACCGTGCGGTGGCTCGCTGACGGGTCACGCACGCTCCGCTGACGGCGGCGCACCAGGGCCGGCCTTCTCCGCCTCGGTGATCTGTTCGAGAACGAACATGATCTCCGTACGGGTGGCGTCGCCGACGTACCAGCCGGTGAGTCCGCCGGTCAGCGCCGCTTCGCAGAACCGCCTCGCCTCGGCCAGGTCACCGCGCAGCCGGGCAACCTGGGCGAGGCCGAGCCGGGCGCCGGAGACGAACTCCGGTGCGCCGCTGCGCTGCGCGAGGAGCAGGGCGGCGGCGAAGTCGTCGCCCGCGGCGCCGAGGTCACCGGCGCGCAGCCTGATCTCGCCCCGGGTACGCAGCATGTCGGCCCGGTCGACAGTCGATTCGAGTTCCTCGGCCAATCTCATGGCCTGGTCCATGTGTGCACCCGCCGCTTCCGGATCGTCACGCCAGGCGGCGAGTTCGCCGAGCACGCCCAGCGTGATCATGGACCCCCAGCGGTCCCCGGCCTGCCGGAAGCCGTCGAGTGCGGTCTCCAGTGCCGTCGCGGCCTGGTCCCACCGGCCACTCCACATCTGCGCCGAGCCACTGCCCATTGCGCCCAGCGCGTTGATCCACACGTCGGAGCCGACCAGCCGCCGCAGCTCCCGCATCAGCTCGTTGACGTGCTCGGACCCGCCGGACGGCGGTCCGGCCGAGATCCCGGACAGATACAGCAGGAAGGGTTGCCGGGGCGGACGGTCGAGACTGCGGATGACGGAACGCTGCGTCGTCAGCGAGTCCAGCGGCCCCGATCCACCGAGCGAGGCGTTGTAGACGCAGAGCGTGTACTCCTCGCGCAGCGCCGCAGGCGCTTCGGGGCCGAGCACACCGAGGACGTCGGCCGCCAGCCGGGCCCCTTCCCCGCGCATGCCGCGCAGCCACCAGTAGAACGACAGGGCGGCGACCATCCCGGCCGCGTCGGACGCGTCACCGGCGGCCGTGGCCCGGCGCAACGCCGCGTGCAGGTTGTCCCGCTCGGCGTCGAGCAGTCGCAACCAGTGCAGCTGTTCGGCGCGCCGGAGGTGGTCGCTGGCGGTCCAGGCGAACTCCAGGAAGTACGCGGTG
>NZ_JAGPXZ010001048.1:0-1636 GCF_018070305.1 Micromonospora sp. M51
AGGGCAAGACCTACCAGGCGCTCTGCGACTACCGACGCGAGCAGGGGTTGGACGGGCCGCTCTTCCTCGCCCGGGACACCCACGCGCTCTCCGCGCCGGCCGCGGTGGACGCCCTGGAGGTGCTCGCCGCCAACGGGGTCACCGTGCTGGTGGACAGCCGCGACGGCTACACCCCGACCCCGGCGCTGTCGCACGCGATCCTCACCCACAACCGGGGGCGGACCAGCGGGCTCGCCGACGGCATCGTGATCACCCCGTCGCACAACCCGCCCGACGACGGCGGTTTCAAGTACAACCCCACCAACGGCGGGCCGGCCGACACCGACGTCACCCGGTGGATCCAGGACCGGGCCAACGCCATCCTCGCCGCCGGGCTCAAGGAGGTCCGCCGGATCACCTACGCGCGGGCGCGGGCCGCCGACACCACCGGGGAGTACGACTTCCTCGCCAGCTACGTCGACGACCTGCCGGCGGCGATCGACATCGACGCCATCCGTGACGCGGGGATCCGCATCGGCGCGGACCCGCTGGGCGGGGCGAGCGTGGCGTACTGGGGTGAGATCGCCGAGCGGCACCGGCTGGACCTGACGGTGGTCAACCCGACCGTCGACCCGACCTGGCGGTTCATGACCCTGGACGGCGACGGCAAGATCCGGATGGACTGCTCCTCGCCGAACGCGATGGCGTCGTTGATCGCCGCGCGGGCCGATTACCAGATCTCCACCGGCAACGACGCGGACGCCGACCGGCACGGCATCGTCACCCCGGACGCCGGGCTGATGAACCCCAACCACTTCCTGGCGGTGGCGATCGGACACCTGTTCCGCACCCGCACCGAGTGGGGGCCGGCGGCCGCCGTGGGCAAGACCCTGGTCTCCTCGTCGATGATCGACCGGGTTGCCGCCGACCTGGGCCGGCCGCTGCTGGAGGTGCCGGTCGGCTTCAAGTGGTTCGTACCCGGCCTGCTCGACGGCGCTGTCGGCTTCGGCGGTGAGGAGAGCGCCGGGGCGTCGTTCCTGCGCCGCGACGGCTCGACCTGGACCACCGACAAGGACGGCATCCTGCTCTGTCTGCTCGCCGCCGAGATCCAGGCCACCACCGGCCGCAGCCCGAGCGAGCACTGGGCGGAGTTGGCCGAGCGCTTCGGTGCGCCCGCGTACGCCCGGATCGACGCCCCCGCCACCCGGGAGCAGAAGGCAGTGCTCGGCAAGCTCTCCCCGGACCAGGTCACCGCCACCGAGCTGGCCGGTGAGCCGATCACCGCGACGCTGACCACCGCCCCGGGCAACGGCGCACCGATCGGTGGCCTGAAGGTCAGCACCGAGTCCGGCTGGTTCGCCGCGCGGCCCTCCGGCACGGAAGACGTCTACAAGATCTACGCCGAGTCCTTCCAGGGCCCCGACCACCTGAAGAAGATCCAGGAAGAAGCCAAAACCCTGGTAGACCAAGCCCTAACCCAGGCCTAACCCCACGCGCCCCCTCTACCCCGGTTGATCAAGAGGTTTGCGTCATGCCGACCGGCGTGTCGTGACGCAAACCTCTTGATAAACGGCGTCGCGGGGCAGGCAGCTGGAGGGCCGCGGGGTGGGGGGTATTCAGCCGGGTGGGGGGTCGGCGGATGGGGGTAGTTGTTTGC
>NZ_JAGPXZ010000105.1:0-12132 GCF_018070305.1 Micromonospora sp. M51
CCGGACGGGGTGGACGACATCCGGGCCGCGCTCGCCCGCTACGACACCCCGCAGGCTCCACCGCGGACGGACGAGCTGCGAAGGCAGGTCGGGCACGCGTGGTTGGCCTACCAGCATGCGCACTACGGGCAGTTGGTGCGGGTGGTGCCGGGTCTGCTCGACGCCGCACAGGGTGTGCGGTCACCGGAGCTGTTGGTGCAGGCGTACCGGATCACCTCGTCGCTGCTGGTGAAGCTCGGCGAGGCTGACCTCGCCTGGCTGGCTGCCGACCGCGCGATGGCCGCAGCCGGCGACGACCCGACGTTGGCGGCAACAGCGACGATCGCGGTAGCCCAGGCACTACGTGCCGCCAACCGCGACCCCCTGGCCCTGACCGCAGCCCAAAGTGCAGCCAACCGCCTCCTCCCACCGTCATCCCGTACCGGTGATCATGAGGTTGGCGGGTTTGGTGGAGATCAAAGCGCCCGGCAACCTCATGATCAACGAGGAGCGGGGCAACGGGGAGTGGGGCTGCGGCCGGCGGGGGAGTGGGCTGTGGGTGGGGCTTTGCTTCTGCAGGCAGCGTTGGCTGCTGCTGGGTGCGGTGAGCACCGTCGCGCCGACGAGCTGATTGGCCGGGCCGCGGGGATCGCCGCCGGGCTGCGGGGGTACGACGACACACACCGCACCAGCTTCGGGCCCGTCGCCGTCGAGTTGGCGCGGGTGGTGGTGGCTGCCGTGCGAGGGGACGCCGTTGAGGCGGTGCGGCGGCACGCGATCGTGGTGCGGCGGGAGGCGTGGCGGCGGTTGCCGGCCGAGCATCGGGGTGCGTACCTCGTGGACGTCGCTCGGGCGTACCTCCAGGTGGGGGACCTGCGTGGCGCCGCACGCGCCCTCGTCGACGCGGACAGCGTCGCGCCGGCCGAGGTTCGGTGCCGGCCTCTGGCGCGTACCCTCATCGCCGAGGTCGCCCGGGGTCACCCGGCGCCGGCCGGCGTGGCGCGACTGGCGACGCTGGTCGGCCTCACCCGCTGACCACCGCTGGCACTGCGACGGGCTCAGGGGCGCAGCGCCAGCCGACGGCGGACGCCAAAAGATCGCGGACGTCTTTACGCTCGAATTTCCATCTCTGCCACCAACCCGTCGGTGAATCGGTAGACATGCGTGACGGTGTGATCCGCGATTGTCGCTCCGGTTTTGTCGCGGACGACCTGGTGGACGGTGACGACGATTCGCCCGTCGGCCTCCGCGGCGAACGCGGTCGGCAGGACGCTCGGTTCGATCTGGTCCCATTGTCTGCGCCAGTAGGAACTCACCTCGTCACGGCCGTGAACGTGGCCTCCCTCCCAGCCATTTGGCCACGACACATCCGGCGTCATGGCGGCCAGCAGGGCGGGGATGTCACGCTCGTTGAATGCCGCGTAGAGGTTGGTGAGCAGCCTCTCCGACGTTGCGAGTTCCGGCGGATTCATCGGGCCAGCATGGTTGGTGGACCAGACCTCGTGGAAGTCACTTCGCGGTCAGCAGAATGTGGGCGGTGGGTGGGAGCTGCTGCTCCAGACCTCCGGCCGCCGCCCGGCGCGGTGAGCGCCGCCGACGCGGCGCGGCTCACTGACGCAGCGCGAGGGCGCGCAGGGCGATGTCGACCGAGGCGTGGAGGTCTTCGCGGCTCGCGCCCGACGCGGCGTGGACAGCGTGCCCTTCGCTGAGGGCCATCACGAACCGCGCCAGCGCGCCGGGATCCATGCCGTCCGGGAGGTCCCCCTCCTTCGTGGCGCGGGACAGTCGCTCTTCCACGGCCGCCTCGGTGGCGGCGCGGCCGGCGGCCAGGATCTCGGAGATGCGGGCGTTCTCCGGCGAGCAGGCCAGGCCTCCCTGGATGGAGAGGCAGCCCGCCGGGTGGTCACGGTCGGTGAGGCCGTCGGCGCTGGCGCGCAGGAAGGCTTCGATCGAGGCGTACGCGGTGGGTTGGTCGAGTGCGGCGCGGGCGTTGGCGACCTGGGTGTCGTGGTAGCGGGCGAAGGCTCGCTGGAACAGCTGTTCCTTGCTGCCGAAGGCGGCGTACAGGCTCGGCCGGTTGATGCCCATCGCGCTGGTGAGGACGCTCAGGGACGCGCCCTCGTAGCCGTGTCGCCAGAAGGCCTCGGTTGCCCGGTCGAGGACCGTCTCCTCGTCGAAGGCCCGGGGGCGTCCCACGGCGGGCGTCTCAGTGCTCATGGCGCCAGTGTACCGCTCGGTACAGATCGTGACCCTGGTCACCAACCGATCAGTACAAAACCCTGTTACGGTCGTTGGCAACCGAGCGGTACAAAAAACGCGGCGGTCGCTCACAGGGCACCCCGTGGCTGCACACGTAGGAGATACGAATGACCGTCACGCTCATCACCGGTGGCAACAAGGGCATCGGGTTCGAGACCGCCAGGCAGCTTCTCGAACTGGGCCACACCGTCTACATCGGTGCCCGCGACGTCGAGCGGGGCGAGAAGGCCGCAGCCGAGTTGGGCGCACGGTTCGTGCAGCTCGACGTCACCGACGACGCGTCGGTGAGCGGCGCGCTGGCGACTGTCGACTCGGCGGAGGGTCGACTCGACGTCCTCGTGAACAACGCGGGCATCCTCGGCGACGGCCCCGTCGACGGCCCCACCGCCCTGCGGGTGTTCGACACCAACGCGGTGGGGATCGTCCGCGTCACCGAGGCGGCACTACCCCTGCTCCGACGGTCGTCGAACCCGACGGTGGTCACCGTGTCCAGCAGCATGGGGTCCTTCTGGGCGGTCACCAACCCGGAACGGCCGGAATTCAACCTTCCGGCGGCGCTCTACGCGGCTTCCAAGTCGGCGGCCACCATGCTCACGATCCAGTACGCCAAGGCCAACCCGGGCATCAAGTTCAACGCGCTGGAGCCCGGCTTCACCGCCACCGACATGACCGCCGCCCTCGGAACCGGACGACCGGTGGCGGAGAGCGCCACGACCGTCGTACGCCTGGCCACCCTCGGCCCCGACGGCCCAACCGGCACCTTCACCGACGAGCTCGGCCCCTTGAACTGGTAGCACGGGCAAACAGGGCCGGGGATGGTCGGTGGGGGAGTGGGCGGCGGGGGACGGCCCTTGGGCGACACCGATGTCCGGCGTCGCTCAAGGGCCGCTCCTGCGTCAGGTCACAGTCGCGCGGTGCTCAGCAGCTGGGATCGTTGTAGCCGCCGTGGTACGTGTTCACCTGTATCTCGAACCAAGTGCTTTCCTAGGCGTTGCGACGTTGGGCGAGTGCGTCGCGGATGGCGAGAACGACGAGCGAGAGCGGCACGACCACCCAGAGCTGGAGCACCGTGTACCGGCGCAGCTCCCGGTCGATGTCGGCGCCGGCCAGTTCCGCGTCGAGGGCGCCCGGCCGCATCAGCGCGAGCGCGTGCAGGGACAGAGGCGCGTAGTTGAGACCCGCGCCGACCAACCACACGCCGACCGCTCGGCTGCCGAAGCCGGTCGACGACGCCAACAGCCAACCTCCCCACGTCACCATCAGCACCACGCCGATGAGGAACTCGGCCAGGATGATCCGCCGTCGGCGGGTGGTTCCCCGGCTGCCGTGCATGTCGATGGCCGCCAGGCGACGAACGTTCATCAGACCGATGCTGCCAGCGGCGGGCAACCTCTGGTCGGGGCGCGGCGCTGGGCTGGCGAGCGACAGTGACGCCGTCCGCTCAGCCGTGGTCGGCGCAGAGTTGGGAGGTCAGGGTGGCGCGGGCCCACTCTTCCCACGCGCCCGGTGACCAGTCGCGGTCGCGGACGAAGATCAGGTAGAGCTCCGGGCTGAGCATGCCGTACAGCAGGTCCGCCGCCATCTCGACGGAGAGGCCGGGGCGGGCGTCGGGCTTGCCCACCAGCGCTTCGGCTGCTGCGTACTGCACTGTGTAACGCGGATCGGCGTCGTCCGGCCACTGTGCGGCGATCTCCGGGTCGGTGGCTGCGGCGGCCGCGATCAGCGGCATGATCGGGGCGACCCGGCCCAGGATCTCGCTGGCGCCGTGCACGTGCGTGCGCAGTTGCCCGGCTGCGGTGGGGTCGGCGCACGCGGCGCGAAACCACTCACGGTCCATGGTGGCGACCGGCGCGGTGTCCCCGGCGATGGACGTGTCGACGACGTCCTTGAACAGCGTGCGCTTGTTGCGGAAGACGAAGTAGACCGTCTGGACGGCCACGCCCGCCCGGTCCGCGACCTCCTGCAGGCTCGTCGCACCGTAACCCTGCGCGACGAACAGCTCGCGAGCCGCCTCGATGACCTTCTCGCGGGTGCGTTGTGAGCGCTCAGCCCGCTTGTCCGGCCGCTTGACCTTCTCCATAGTGCGAGCCTATCTTTAGAGTACGTCACTAGAGTCCAACTCTAAATTTCTGGAGGAGACGATGTCCCAGCTCAACGCCAGCCAGAACCCGGCCACGACGCGGCGGGACCCGGAGGAGGAAGCCGTTCACCGCGCCCTGGAGGGCTACTACCGCACCGGCAAGCCGCCGTGGGACACCGGCGTGACGCCGCCCGAGTTGGTGGACCTGATTGAGGGGCATGGCGCGCTGCCGCCCGGCCGGGCCCTCGAACTCGGCTGCGGCACCGGGACCAACGCCATCTACCTCGCGCGGCACGGCTGGGAGGTGGCCGCCGTCGATCTGATCGACAGCGCCGTCGACCAGGCCAGGGAGAAGGCCGCGGCGGCGGGAGTGGCGGTACGGGTGCGGCACGGAGACGCCACGCGCCTCGACGACCTGGACGTGCCGGGCCCGTTCGACCTGTTCTTCGACCTGAGCTGCTACTGCGGAATCCCACTGCACCGCCGCGACGCCTACGCCGCCGGGCTCACCCACCGCGCCGCGCCCGGAGCGCTGTTGCTGATGTTCGGGTACGGCCCCGAGACACTCGACAATCCGGTCTCCGAGATCACGTCATGGGCAGCGGGCGTCACCGCCGACGAACTCCGCGACAGGTTCCCCGGCTGGGCACTCATCGACGTCACGCCGGGCACCAACTCGGTGCCGACCTTCTGGTTCACGCTGCGCCGCGACGCCTAGCACCTTCCGACCGCGTGGAGCCGGCGTGCGCGTTGCGCGATCACTCGAAGAACTTGAGGCTGAACCCGGTGTCGCTGGTCGGGCCGGGCACGTTGGCGCGGCGGTAGGTGGTGTTGCCCCACCAGCAGAAGGTGCCGGTGTACCAGTACCGGTTCGCCCAGGAGTACGCCGTGCCCTTGGGTACGGCGTGGAACATCAGCGGGAACCTCGGCCCGGCGGGTGGGCTCGTGGCGATGTCGCCATTGAGCAGCACGAAGCTGTGGTGCCCGGGGCCGTTCACGTACAGGGTGGGATCCCAGCCGGCCATCATGGTGGCCCGGTTCGAGCCGAACAGGCAGCCGTTGGACTTGTACCAGTCCCACACGTACGTGGGGTCGCCGCCGGCGCGCAGTCGCAGGTCGGCCAGGCAGTACTGGTCACTCCAGCTGCCGTTGGCGGAGTAGACGATGTGCAGCTGCCCGTTCGGGTCCCTGATCGCCTCGGGGGACTCGTTGATGAACGGGTTGCCCACCACACGCTCCCAGCTCTCGCGCGGCTGGGAGATGACGTACCGGCTGCCGGTCGGGGTGAGCGGGTCGCTCATCCGGCTGAGGTAGATGTTCTGCTCGACGTTGGTGTCGCCGGCCCAGCCGGACCAGACGAACCATCGCTGCCCGTTGAAGGTGAACAGGCTGCCGTCGATGGCCCACTTGTCGCCCGGCAGCGCGAGCTGCCGCTCCGTCGTGTAGCCGCTGGCCGGCGACGCCGAGTGGATCACGTACATGCGGTGGGCGGTGCTGCGCCCGGCCGAGAAGTAGATGTAGTAGCGGCCACCGTCGGTGACGATCTCCGGAGCCCAGACCTCACCGAGGTTGCGGCTGTCCGTCCACACCTGCCGCGCGGTCGCGGCGGCCAGCGCGTCGGGTGATGCTGCCTGCCGTACGGCGATCCCGCCGTTGAGCGACTGGACGGAGATGTAGGTGGAACCGACGCGGATCACGCTCGGGTCGGCGGCCCGCAGGCTGGTCTGCCCGGCCGCCGCCGGCCCGGCGCCGACCACTGACAGGCCGGTGGCGAGCACGGCGGCCACCAGGGCGGAGAGGATTCGCGGAAGGGTTCGACTGTCGGCGTTCACGATCGGGATTCCTCTCCGCGACGTGAGCTGGCCGGGGTCGGACCCGGATCGGGTCGGCCAGCCGTCGCGCACCTCAGAACGACAACGACTGATATCGATAGATTAGGCCAGGAGTCGACGAGCCGCAGCGTGGATTGATGGGCATGGAGCCGGCGGGGTTTCCGGGAACGTGAGAATCGGGCATGTATCTCGGCACTGCTGGAGGGGAGTGACGGCAATGCTGGTATACGGCTATCTCGGCGCGGTGCTCATCGGTGCCCTCGTCGGCCTGCTCGGACGACTCATCCTGCCGGGGAGGCAACGGATCGGCGTCGTCGCCACGTTCGTTATCGGCGTCGGCTCGGCGGTGCTGGGCACCGTGGTCGCCAAGGCGCTCCACGTCAACGACGAAGCCAGCGTGCGGGTCTGGGTGCTGCGCTGGGACTGGATCGTGCTCGCCATCCAGGTCGGCGTCGCGGTCATCGCCGTGGCGCTGGCGAACATGCTCACCTTCACCCGGCTTGCCGGCGGCGACGAGACGCCCCGTCGGCGGGTCCGTCGCAGCAAGGCCAAAAGCTGAGCTGACCCCGACCAGCGCAGGGACCACCCTCGAAAGGCCGCCCCGGTCAGATCTTCTCCGAGCATCCGCACCTGCGGCTGTTCGCCGGGAACTCGATAGCGGTCCTGGAGTGTCCGCCCCCGCCCGACTGGCAGTCTCGCCGGCGCGCGTGAGCGAACAAGCGCCTACCCACTCGAGATGGCCTTGAGTGCCGCGTCGAGTGCCTGGTCCGCCGGGACGGGTACGTCGGGGACCACGCCGACGCCTTCCCAGTTGGTGCCGGTGACGCTGTTGATGGTCCGTGCGGTCGGCACGGTCACGAGGATGTGTTCGGTGACCGGGTGGCGGGCCGTCGGGTGTGCGCCGCCGCGGGTCGTCTCACCGACGACGGCGGCCCGACCGTGCGCCTGGAGGGTGTACGCCACATCCTCGCCCCCGGAGAACGTCATCGCGCTGGTGAGCACGTGGACCGGGCGGTCCACGTAGCGCGGCGCGGGAAGATGCGCGGTCGTCCAGAACTGGCGGGTGTTGCCGGTGGACCTCTCGTAGAAGTCGTTGAGGTGCACCTGGTCGTCGCGGAAGAAGTAGCTGCACCACATCGCGGCTCCCTCCGGCGTTCCGCCGGAGCAGGCGCGCAGGTCCAGGATGAGCGCGGAGCTGAGGGCGACCAGTTGCATGGCCGCGCCGATCGCGGCGGCGCCTTCGTCGGCGTACGCGATGCGCCGCACGTCGATGAGCCCGACGTTCCCGTCCAGGTGCTCGACCCGGCGGATTCCCTGGTTCTCCGTCCTGAGGAGTGCGAGGAACGCGGCTCGCCCTCCGTCTTCGTCGGCGGCGTCCAGCGACTGCGGCTGGTCCGTCCAGAGCAACCGCAGATGCTTGTCCGGGCAGGCCTGTTGAAGGTGGGCGGTCACCGTCTCGCAGAGCGCCGGTCCGTCCAGGTCGTCGTACTCTCCTGCTGCGAGACGGCGCCGGATCGCGGCGTCGATGTCCGCGACCTTCTCAGGAAAGACGTACCCGGCCTCGATCCGGTCCAGGGCCTGTCCGATGATTTGTTCGTGTGAGGGCACGGCGGGCCACGGTAGACCGCGAACGGCCTCACGGCCATCGAATTTCGCGCTCCGACCCAGACGCTAGGAGCGCGGCAGCATGCCCACGAGCGACGTGATGATCGCGAGCCGTAGGGCGGTCCGCAGGTCGACATGGTGGACCGCGAGCGCCGGCTCGGACTCGTAGACGGCGAGCAGGCTGGGCGGCGGCGAGTCGTAGGCGGACAGCGCGCCAGCGATGAGCAGGGCGTGCAGGCAGAACAGCTCGGCGGGGTCGCCGACCTCGGGCAGGTGTCGCCGGACGAGGGCGGCCATCACCGCGAGGTTGCCCAGTGAGGCCCGCTTGTGGCGGCGGACCGCCTCGACCGACACGTTGTGCTCCAGCACCCCGCCCTGCGCGCCGTAGAGATCACAAAGCACCGGCTGGGCGGCGAGTGACCGGCTGAGCACGTCGGCCATCTGCTCGGCCCGTTCCGGCGCGGACCGGCTGCTGTCGACGCCGTCGGCCAACTCCTGCTCCAGCTCGGCCAGCCAGGTTGCCGTCCGGTCGTCCATCAGGTCGAGCAGCACCGCCTCGCGGGATTCGAAATAGCGCAGCACCGCCGTCTTGGCCAGGCCGACCCGCCGGCTCAGCTCGTTGAGGGTCACCTCGGCCACCGGCATCTCGTCGAGCATCGCCGAGGTGGTCTCCAGGATCGCCCGGCGCCGGATCTCACGCTGCTCCTCGCTGCGCGCCCGCTGGAACGTCATGACACCAACCCTAACTTAGGTACCGCCGGTCCCTTGACAGTGTACCGGCGGTACCTTACCGTTTCGAGCATAAGTTACCGGCGGTACATTGGGGAGCCTGAGATGAAGTGGACCGAGCAGCAGATTCCGCGCCAGGACGGCCGGGTGGCAGTGGTCACCGGGGCCAACACCGGGCTGGGCTTCGAGACCGCCCGGCTGCTCGCCGAACGCGGCGCGTCCGTCGTGCTGGCCGTACGCGACACCGCGAAAGGCGAACGGGCTGCCGCCCGGATCAACGGCGACGTCTCCGTACGGGAACTGGACCTGACCTCGCTGGAATCGGTGCGCGCCGCCGCGGCCGGCCTGCACGCCACCCATCAGCGGATCGACCTGTTGATCAACAACGCCGGGGTGATGTACACCCCGAAGCAGACCACCAGAGACGGCTTCGAACTGCAGTTCGGCACCAACCACCTGGGCCACTTCGCCCTCACCGGACTGCTGCTCGACCTGCTGCTGCCGGTGCCCGGCTCCCGGGTGGTCACGGTCAGCAGCGTCGGTCACCGCATCCGCGCCGCCATTCACTTCGACGACCTGCAGTGTCAGCGTTCGTACAGCCGCGTCGCCGCCTACGGCCAGTCGAAGCTCGCCAACCTGATGTTCACCTACGAGTTGCAGCGCCGGCTCGCCGCGCACGGCACCACCGTCGCGGTGGCCGCACACCCCGGCGTCTCCAACACCGAGCTGGTCCGCAACGCCCCGGCGGTCGTCCGCGCGCCGATCACCTGGCTCGCCCCGGTGATCACCCAGCCCGCCGCGGCGGGCGCGCTGCCCACGCTGCGGGCCGCCACCGACCCGTCCGTCCTCGGCGGGCAGTACTACGGCCCCGACGGCCTCGGCGAGACGCGCGGCAACCCGAGACTGGTCACCTCCAGCCCCGAGTCCTACGACCTGGCCGTGCAGCAACGCCTCTGGGCCGTCTCGGAAGACCTCACCGGCGTGCGGTTCCCGCTCGGCCAGGCAGTCGCCGCAGCCTGACCGTGCCGAGGGTGCTGGCCGGCACTGCGCCGTTCGGGGAGGTGGGTCCCTGTGGAGCTGATATCACAGACGATTCAGCTCCACAGGGACCGAACGTCGCGGTGCCCGCCGGCCCGCTCGTCGCGCAGGTACTGGCGCGTCCACTCCGCGAAGGTCGTGAGCGGAATGCCGAGGGCCCGCGCGTGCTCCGGGCGGGCGGGTCGCCCGATCGCGTTCATCTGTTCATGGGAGATGCCGGCACGTTCCGGCATTCCTGCGGCGATCGCCTCCTCCTCGGTCAGGACAGGATCTCGACGTACCCGTCGCTGCCGTGCACGCGGATCCGCTGCCCATCCTTGATCAGCCGGGTCGCGTCGAGCACGCTGACGACCGCCGGCAGGCCATACTCCCGCGCGATCACCGCGCCGTGCGTCATCAACCCGCCGACCTCCGTCACCAGGCCGGCGATGCCGACGAACAGGGGCGTCCAGCTGGGGTCGGTGTGGGTCGTGACGAGGATGTCACCCGCTTCGAGATCAGCCTGCGCCATGTCCAGGATGACGCGGGCGCGCCCGTCGACAGTCCCGGCGGACACCGGCACACCGACCAGCGCACCGGCCGGCACGTCGTCGCGCCGGTACGATCCGGTGATCATCTCGCCGTCCGAGGTGAGCACCCGGGGCGGGGTGAGCGCCTGGTCCGCCCGGAACGCGTCCCGCCGTCGCCGGATCAGGTCGACGTCCACCTGCTGCGACCGGACGACGTCGTGGAACTCCCCGAAGGTGAGGTAGAAGGCGTCTTCGGTAGCGGTGAGGACGCCGGCCCGTACCAGCCGCTCGGCCTCGGCCAGCAGGGCCTGCTTGTAGATGAAGTAGCGGGTGACGATGTCGTACTTCGGGTACTCCCGGTAGCCGATGAAGGTCCGTACCCGGTCGATCATCAGTTCGGTCTCGGCGGCCTTCTGCTCCCCGTCCGGCAGCGCCCGCAGGCGCGTCACCACCTCCTGCGCCTTGCGCTGCGCCTGCTGCCGGCCCTGCTCGAAGCGCCGCCGGGCGGCGCCCGGCTCGAAGAGCTTGACGTTGTCGAGGAGCACCGGCACGAGGGTGCTCGGGCGTTCGCTCCACCGCGGTCGGGTGATGTCGATCTCGCCGACGCAGCGCATCCCGTACCGGTCGAGGTACGCCTCGATGGCGGCGCGCGCCTCGGCCCCGCCGGCGACCTTCGGCAGCTCGTCGAGGAAGTCGTCGTCCGCGACTTCTTGCAGGAACGCCACCACCTCCGGGTGCGGACGGATCACGTCGGCGACGTCCAGCAACGCCAACCCCATCTCGGAGGTGATGTTGCCGGGGGCGGAGAGGGTGAGGGTGTCCGCCGCGTTCTTCTCGCCCAGCCATTCGTGCAGCCGGTCGTTGAGCCACCAGGTGGCCTCCATGCCCGCCATGATCGCCCGCATGTTCAGCGGATCGGCGAGGACCCGCTTGTGTTCCTGGAAGGCCTCCAGCAGGAAGTCGAACAGCGCCGTACCGGTCACCGTCGCGATGTCGCGCCGCAGGGTGGCGATGGACGCCTCGCTGCGCGCGATCAGCTCGGGCACGATCGTCGGATCGGTCTCGACCGACGCGCCGCCGGCCGGCAGCCTGGCCGGACCGGCACCGACGCCGCCACTCGGGGGCGTCGTCGGAACGAAGCCGGGCCGGTCGAGGAGCGTCTCCAACGCGTCCTTCGTCAGCGGATCGGACTTCCCGACCATCTCCAGGAAATTGGCGCGGCTCGCCGGCGAGGCCAGCAGCCCGGTGGCGTCGACGAACAACCTTCCGCCGGCCTCCCGCATCTGGGCGATGGCCGTCAACTGCCACATGGACAGCCCCAGGGGCCGCATGGCGTCGGTCATCATCTGCTGGTGACCGACCGAGAGGTAGACGTGGTTCTCCTGGTCGTCGGCCTCGGGGACGGGGAACAGCGTGGTGATCGGTCGGCTCTGCACGATCTGGAAGTCGTCGTCGACCAGGCACCACTCGATGTCCTGCGGACGGCCGAAGTGCGCCTCGATCCGTCGCCCGAGCCGCACCAGCCGGAGGACCTGCGCCTGCGTCAGCGCCGGCTGGTCCCGCCGCTGCGCCTCGATCGCCACCTCCCGCGTTCCGCCGCCGGGCACGGCAGCGACGGCGCGCTGTTTGACGGCGACCGACCCGGCCACCACCTCCCCGTCGCGCACCCGGAAGACGTCCGGGTTCACCAGGCCGGACACCAGGGCCTCGCCGAGGCCGAAGCTGGCGTCCACCGTCGCGACCTTCCGGTTGCCCGTCACCGGGTCCGCCGTGAACAGGATGCCCGCCGCATCGGGAAAAACCATCTTCTGTACGACGACAGCCATCTGAACCGTCCGGTGGTCGACACCGTTGCGCAGGCGGTAGATGACGGCCCGCTCGGTGAACAGCGACGCCCAGCACCGGCTGACGTGCCGCAGGATCGCCGCCGACCCCACCACGTTCAGGTAGGTGTCCTGCTGCCCGGCAAAGGACGCCGTCGGTGTGTCCTCCGCCGTCGCGCTGGAGCGCACGGCGTAGGCGGCCTCCTCGCCGAACCGGGCGAGCGCGCCGGTGATCGCGGCGGCCAGGTCACCCGGGATCGCGGTCTCCTCGATGCTGC
>NZ_JAGPXZ010001049.1:0-1626 GCF_018070305.1 Micromonospora sp. M51
GTCGGAGCCTCCGCCGCCGCGTCCAGGTCCACCGGCAGCTGGTCGGCCTGCGAGTACGCCACAGCGGCCTTGACGAACGAGGCGAACAGCGGGTGCGGGCGGGTCGGGCGGCTCTTCAACTCGGGGTGCGCCTGGGTGGCCACGAAGAACGGGTGCAGGCCGCGATCCAGCTCGATGAACTCGACCAGCCGGCCGTCCGGGGAGGTGCCGGAGATGTGCAGGCCCGCCTTGGTCAGCGCGTCCCGGTAGGCGTTGTTCACCTCGTACCGGTGCCGGTGCCGCTCGCTGATCTCGGTGCTGCCGTACGCCTCGGCGACGATCGAACCCTCAATCAGCGTCGCCGGGTACGCGCCCAGCCGCATGGTGCCGCCCAGGTCACCCCGGCCGGCGACGATGTCCTCCTGGTCGGCCATCGTGGCGATGACCGGGTGGGTCGCCTGCTCGTCGAACTCCACCGAGTTGGCGCCGTCCAGACCGGCCAGGTGCCGGGCCACCTCGATGGTCATGCACTGCAGACCGAGGCAGAGGCCGAGCAGCGGGATGCCGGCCTCCCGGGCGTACCGGGCGGTGCCGATCTTGCCCTCGATGCCGCGGACGCCGAAGCCGCCCGGGATGAGGATGCCGTCCACGCCGGCCAGAGCCGCCGCCGCGCCGGCCGGGGTGACGCACTCGTCGCTGGGCACCCACTTGATCTGCACCCGCGACCGGTTACCGAACCCGGCCGCCCGGATCGCCTCACTCACCGACAGGTACGCGTCGGGCAGGTCGACGTACTTGCCGACCACCGCGACGGTGACCGTGTGCCGGGGGCGGTGCACCCGCTCCAGCAGGTCGTCCCAGCTGGTCCAGTCCACGTCCCGGAAGGACAGGCCGAGCCGGCGCACCACGTACGCGTCGAGCCCCTCCCGGTGCAGCACCTTCGGGATGTCGTAGATGCTCGGTGCGTCCGGGGCGGCGACGACCGCCTCGGCGTCCACGTCGCAGTACAGCGACAGCTTCTCCTTGAGCTTCACCGGGATCTCCCGGTCGCAGCGGAGCACGATCGCGTCCGGTTGGATACCGATGTTGCGCAGCTGCGCCACCGAGTGCTGGGTCGGCTTGGTCTTCAGCTCGCCCGACGGCGCCAGGTACGGCACCAGCGAGACGTGCAGGTAGAAGCAGTTGTCGCGGCCCAGGTCGTGGCGGACCTGGCGGATCGCCTCCAGGAACGGCAGCGACTCGATGTCGCCGACGGTGCCGCCGACCTCGGTGATCACCACATCGGGGAGCTGGCCGTCCTCGTCCGGGTCACCCATCCCCACGATCCGGGACTTGATCTCGTTGGTGATGTGCGGGATGACCTGGACGGTGTCGCCCAGGTACTCGCCGCGGCGCTCCTTGGCGATCACGTCGGAGTAGATCTGGCCGGTGGTGACGTTCGCCTTGCCGGACAGCGCCCGGTCGAGGAAGCGCTCGTAGTGCCCGACGTCGAGGTCGGTCTCGGCGCCGTCCTCGGTGACGAAGACCTCACCGTGCTGGAACGGGTTCATCGTCCCCGGGTCGACGTTCAGGTAGGGGTCGAGCTTCTGCATCACCACGCGCAGCCCGCGCGCGGTCAGCAGGTTGCCGAGGCTGGAGGCGGTGAGG
>NZ_JAGPXZ010001050.1:0-1624 GCF_018070305.1 Micromonospora sp. M51
GGGCGTCTGGCACTGCCGCGTCGACGTACATCGGTGTGCCGTCGACCCGTACGGTGCTCAGCGCGTCGTCGGCGGCGGTCAGGCCGCGCCGGGCGTCGGTGAGGGTGAGCCCGCTCCACCCGGCGAACTCGCGGTCGGTGACCGGGCCGTGCGAGCGAACGTAGCGGTGGGCGAGCACGGCCAGCGCCTCGTCCCGCTCCAACCGGCGAGACTCGGGTGCCCACTCGTCGAGCAGGGCGAAGGTCTGCTCGGTGCCGACGTTGGGCGCCACGCAGGTCACCCCGCGAACGCTCGCATACCACAGCAGGTGGTAGCCGCGCTGCCCGTCGGTGCCCAAGCCGGCGGCCCGCAGGGCGGCCAGGCACTGCGCGCGGGTGAGCCGACCACCGCCGGCCAACGCGGCACCCAGGACGTCCACCGCCCGGTCCGCGTCGGCCTCGCTGAGCCCGAGCTGCGCCCGCCGGGTCGCCACGGCGGCCAGCGATCGGACACCGGTCAGCTCCAGCATCCAACGGGCGTCGGCGGACGGCACGAGGTGCACGGTGCCCCGCATCGGCCAGGTGCGCAGCGCCTCACGCCGCTCCAACGCCGCCTGCACGTCGGTCACCCGGCAACCGGGCAGTCGGGCCCCTAGCGACCACAACCCGCTGGCCAGATCCTGTGCCTGCATCGCGCCGAACCACTCGACCACCTCGGCGACGGTGCCGGGTCGGGTGCTCGGCTGCGGGCGCAGCAACAAGCTGGTCATCCGCAGCGCGAGCGCCTCGGCCGCGCTGAGGTCGACAGGCATCGGGCGCTCCTTTTCGTGGCCGGGCGGCCAGCCTAGGGCCGACCACCGACACTCCTGCTGGTGGGAGGCGTAACCGGGGTCTTCGGGGGAATGCGGCTCGCCGGAAGTGCGCGCGCCGCGCGTACGGAAGGGATTCTCATGACTGCCGCAAGCGAGCCGGCCCGGGGTGCCGGCGTAACGGCCGGGTCCCGCGGCCACCGGGGGGACGCCCGCGCCAAGACCAGCGCCGCAGCGACCTTCGCCCTGGTGTTCGGAGTGGCCGGCCTGTTCAGCGTGTTGACGGCGATCCTCGCCTGGCTGGGGCTGGTGCTGGGCATCATCGGGATCATCCTCGGCATCGTCGGGCTCAAGATGGCGCGCCGGCCCGGGGTCACCGGTCGTGGCGTGTCCATCGGCGGCCTGGTGCTCAGCATCCTGGCCGTGCTGATCGGGCTCGGCCTGGCCGCCGGGATCACCACGTTCGTCAACAACGAGAACGCGGTGAACCGCCTGCAGACCCAGGTCGACAAGCTGCGCGACAAGCTCGACTGACCCACGTGTGCCGGTCCGGGCCGGCCCGCCCACCCGTCCCGGGCAGCACAGTAGGGTGGGCGGCGTGCTCCGCCAGGTCACCGCGATCCGCTACGTCACCCCGCTCCGCGAGGGTGGGTCGCTGCCGGGCGTGGTGGAGGCCGACGACCTGGGCACCTACGTGGCGAAGTTCCGCGGCGCCGGGCAGGGGCCCAAAGCGCTCATCGCCGAGGTGATCTGCGGCGAGCTGGCCCGCCGGCTGGGGCTGCGGGTGCCGCCGCTGGTGGTCCTCGACATCGACCCGGTCATCGGGCGGGCCGAACC
>NZ_JAGPXZ010001051.1:0-1618 GCF_018070305.1 Micromonospora sp. M51
GTACCACCGGGCGGCCCGCCTCGTGGGCCGGCGTTGGTCACGGAGATCCCGGAGGTCTGCATGCACGCGGTGGCGGCCGGTTGGCATGGCGACGCGGTCCGCGCTGACTGGTTGTCGGCGCGACCCTCGTCACGGTCGACCTCGTCTGCCCGGGGGGTCGACGCGAGAGCGACGTCTCGCCAGAATGGTCCGGTGACGCCGCGACCGGCGCCCGGGCGCCATCAGGCGACGTCAACCGAGGCCAGCCACTCCGACCAGTTGATCCGTCAGCTCTACGCCGAGCACGCCGGCCCGTTGCTGATGTTCGTCATGCGCCTGACCGGGGGGGACCGGCAGCGCGCGGAGGACATCGTCCAGGAGACGCTGCTGCGGGCCTGGCGCAACGCGCACCGCCTGGGCACGCAGGGGCAGGGTTCGTTGCGGCCGTGGTTGGTCACTGTGGCCCGCCGCATCGCCATCGACGAGCACCGCAGCCAGGAGGCCCGGCCGCCGGAGACGTACGACCGGGACCTCACCGCCTTCGCCGAGGCGGACAGCACGGACCGGGTGCTGCGCACCATGACGGTGGCGGACGCGCTGCGTACGCTCAGTCAGTCGCACCGGGAGATTCTGATCTCGACGTACTTCCGGGGGCGGACGGTGCCGGAGGCGGCCGAGGAGTTGGGCCTGCCGCTGGGCACCGCCAAGTCGAGGGTCTACTACGCGCTGCGCGCGCTGCGCACGGCTCTGCAGGAGCGGGGGGTGACAGAATGAGCCGGCCGGACCACATGGACGTCGCGGCGTACGCGCTCGGTGTGCTCGACGAGCAGGACACTGAGCGGTTCGAGGAGCATCTCGCCACCTGCTGGGCGTGCGCGGCCGAGTTGGAGACGATGGTGCCGGTGGTCGGGCTGCTCTCCGACATCGACGGCGAGACGATGATGGCGCTGGAGCAGACGGCGACGGATCCGGCCCTGCTGGACCGGACGCTCGGCGCGGTCCGGGCGGATCGGCGGCGTACCCGGTTTCGTCAGATGCTCGCGACGGCCGCCGCGGTGGTGGTCTTCGGCGGTCTGACCGGGTACGGCTTCGTCAGTGTGACGGGCAACGAGCAGCCGCCGGGGGTGCTCGCCGAGTCGACGCCGAGCGCGCCCAACGATCCGCCGACGAGCGTGCCGACGGCCGCGCCGAGCGGCCCGGGTGTGGGTGGCACCGAGGTGGAGGGTGACCAGGTCGAGGCGACCGACCCGACCACCGGTGTGCAGACCACCATGTTCCTGGTGACCAAGGACTACGGCACCCGGATCAATTTCAGCTTGCGGAAACTGCCCGGCCCGCGCGTCTGCCGTCTGGTGGTGGTGCGCAAGAACGGCAGCACCGAGGTCATCTCGAGCTGGTCGGTGCCGGATGGTGGCTACGGCACCAACACCCGGCCGCAGGGTCTTGAGCTGAGTGCCTCGACGTCGGCTCTGCCGGCGGATATCAAGCAGCTCCAGGTGCAGTCGGTGAATGCCAACGGTGTGGCGAGTCCGCTGGTCACCGTATCCTTGTAGGCGCGCCTGCCGCATCGGCGCCGGTCATTTCCACACTGACCGGCGCCGATCTGTCGTTGCGGGAGGCATCCCCTGCGGGGGCGTAC
>NZ_JAGPXZ010001052.1:0-1613 GCF_018070305.1 Micromonospora sp. M51
GCAGACCAGTGAGAACGGGTGCGCGGCGGCCACCTCGAACCGGTCGTCGGCGCGGACCCGCTCGGCGAACCGCTCGGCCAGCGTCACCCCGGAGCGGATGTGCGCCCGCAGCCCCTCGACGCCGTACCAGCGCAGCACGAACCACAGCTTGAGGGCTCGGAACCGTCGGCCCAGCGGCACCTGCCAGTCCCGGTAGTCGATCACCGCACCGGACTCGGAGGCCGCGTTACGCAGGAATTCCGGCAGTACGGTCAGCGCCTCGATCAGCGCCGCCCGGTCGGCCACCCAGAACGCGTCGCAGTCGAAGCCGGTGAGCAGCCACTTGTGCGGGTCGAAGCAGTAGGAGTCGGCGTACTCCAGGCCGGCGTGCGACCACCGCAGCTCGGGGCAGACGGCGGCGGCGCCCGCGTACGCGGCGTCCACGTGCAGCCAGATGCCGTACTCGGCGCAGATGGTTCCGATCTCGGGCAGCGGGTCGATGGCGGTGGTGGAGGTGGTGCCGATGGTCGCCACCACGATGGCCGGTACGTCACCGGCGGCAAGGTCGGCCTCGATCGCGGTCCGGAGCTCGCCCGGCAGCATCGCCTGGGTGTCCGGGTCCACGGCGATCGACCGGACGCCGTCGTCGCCCAGCCCGGCGAGCCGTGCGGCCTTCTCGATGGACGAGTGCCCGTGCACGGAGGTGTAGGCGCGGTAGCGCCGGTCGATGCCGGCGTGACGCCACCGGCCGTCGCTGGCCCGGTGCAGCGCGGCCAGGGTGGCCACCAGCGTCGCCGACGAGGCCGAGTCCTGGATGACCCCACCGCCGGTGCCGGTCGAGTGGAACCGTTGTGGCAGGTCCATCAGGTGGGCCAGCCAGTCCATCATCACCGTCTCCAGTTCGGTGCAGGCCGGGCTGGTGGTCCAGAGCATGCCCTGGACGCCGAGCCCGGCGCTGACCAGGTCGCCGAGCACGCTCGGGCCGGAGGTGTTGGCCGGGAAGTAGCCGAAGAAGCTCGGGTGCTGCCAGTGGGTCAGCCCCGGTACGACGACCGAGTCCAGGTCGGCGAGGACCGCCTCGACCGGTTCGCCGCCGGTGGTGGGCGGGGCGCCGGGCAGGGCGGCGGCCACGGTGCCCGGGGGAGCGGTCGGTGTGACCGGTCGTTGCTCCACTGTCGCCCAGTAGTCGGCGATCCAGTCGACGACGGCGTGCCCGGCGCGACGGAATTCGGCGGGGTCCATGTGGTGAGGGTTCACCGGCACGAGTTGACCAGGCATCGATCGTCCGGGCAAGACCGGAAGCTCAATCCAGAGCGAGCGACAGGCGTCGATGTTGCGTGTCGGAAAGCGCTTGCCCTACGATCGCGGTGAGTCGGATCCGTGAGTTCCAGGGCGTTTCACCCCCGATCAGATCGCCGTCCGCCGCCGTCGCGGTGGGGTTGGTCCACCGTGCTTCCCCGGGCAGGGCCGGTGTGCCGCAGCGATCACCACCGGATCCCGGAGGCAGTGCATGCACCCGTCCAGACATCGGCTGATCCTGCTCGCCGCCACCACGGCGGCCACCGTCGTGGCCGGCACCCTCGGTACGGTCGTCGCCTCGGCCGCCGCCGTCGGCTGCCGGGTCGACTATCAAA
>NZ_JAGPXZ010001053.1:0-1605 GCF_018070305.1 Micromonospora sp. M51
GCACGTCCGCATCGGCGACACGCTCTACCTGCACGGCTCCACCGGCAGTCGGCCACTGCTCGCCGCCCGCGGCGACGACGGGCTGCCCGTCTGCGTCGCGGTGACGCTGCTCGACGGGCTGGTCTACGCCCGCTCCCAGTTCCACCACAGCGCCAACTACCGTTCGGTCGTCGCGCACGGCACCGCCCGACTCGTCACCGACGAGCGGGAGAAGCTCGCCATGCTCACCGCGCTGGTGGAGAAGGTCGGCGCGGGACGCAGCGCGGCCACCCGTCCGCCCAGCCGTCGCGAGCTGGCCGAGACCGCCGTCCTGGCGCTGCCGCTGCGGGAGGTGTCCGTCCGGGCCCGCACCGGCGGGGTCCGCGAGGACGAGGACGACCTGCACCTGCCGCACTGGGCCGGCGTGCTGCCGCTGCGACTGACCGCCGGGGCACCGGAGCCGGACGCCGGGGTCACCGCGCCGCTGCCGGCGTACCTGCGGACGGCCCGCACACCGTGGCACGAGCCGGTCCCGCTGCGCGGCGAACACGTCCTGCTGGAACCGCTGGAGTTGGCGCACACCGACGACCTGCACGCCGCCACCGCCGACGACGAGGTGTGGCGGCACCTCACCGTCGCGCCACCCACCGCCCCCGCCGAGACCGCGGAGGTGATCGGCGCCGCCCTGGCCGCCCAGCACCGGGGCGAGCGGGTGGCCTGGGTGCAGCGGTGCGCGGCGACCGGGGCGGTGGTGGGCAGCACCTCCTACTACGACATCGACCCGCAGCGGCGGGCGGTGGCGATCGGGCACACCTTCCTCGGCCGGCAGTGGTGGCGTACCGGCATCAACACCGAGGCGAAGCTGCTCCTGCTCGGCCGCGCCTTCGACGACCTGGGCGCGGTACGGGTCGCGTGGCACACCGACATCCGCAACGTTCGCTCCCAGGCGGCCATCGAACGGCTCGGCGCGACCCGGGAAGGGGTGCTGCGGATGCACCGCCAACGACCGGACGGCTCCTGGCGGGACACCGTGCAGTACGCGATGACCGTCGACGAGTGGCCGAACGCACAAGTCAGGCTGCGAGAAAGACTTCTGCGGACGGCACCGGTGGCGTGATGATGGCGGGCGTGCTGGGGATCACCGACATCTGGACGTACGTGCTGGGCACCGTGGCCATCATCCTGCTGCCCGGTCCGAACTCACTCTTCGTGCTCTCCACCGCCGCCAAACGGGGCGTCGCGGTCGGCTACCGGGCCGCCGGTGGCGTGTTCGTCGGCGACGGGGTGCTGATGTTCCTCTCCGCCGCCGGGGTGGCGTCGCTGCTCAAGGCGTACCCACCGCTGTTCATGGTGATCAAGTACGCCGGTGCCGCGTACCTCGGTTATGTCGGGGTGACCATGCTGCTCGGCGCCGCGCGGCGCTGGCGCGACCGCAACGATCCGAGCACGCCGCGGCTCATCGACGCCGCGGAGCCGGCGGCGATGCGCAGCCCGTTCCGCAAGGCGCTGGTGATCAGCCTGCTGAACCCGAAGGCGATCCTGTTCTTCATCTCGTTCTTCATCCAGTTCGTCGACCCCGGCTACGCCTGGCCGGCGCTGTCGTTCCTGCTCCTCGGCCTGATCGCC
>NZ_JAGPXZ010001054.1:0-1600 GCF_018070305.1 Micromonospora sp. M51
CCCTCGTCGTCCGCCGCCGGGGCCGGCACCGCCCCCTGACCACCGCTACCCGCGCCGACACCGCCCCGCGAAGCCGGGCCGGCAGCGCCGGTCGGGTTCACCGCAGCGTTCGACCCTGACGCAGGGTCGAAGCCTGACGCGGGGTTCGAGCCCGGCGCGGGGTTGAAGCCAGAGGCAGGGTTCGAGCCCAGCGCAGCGTTCGAGCCTGACGCAGGGTTGGAGCCCGGCGCAGGGTTCGAGCCAGGCGCAGCGTTGAGGCCTGACGCAGGGTTCAAGCCCGGCGCGGAGTTCGAGCCCGGCGCACCGTTCGACCCTGACGCAGGGTCGAAGCCTGACGCGGGGTTCGAGCCCGGCGCAGGGTTGACGCCAGAGACAGGGTTCGAGCCCGGCGCGGAGGGCGAGCCAGGGGCGTTCGAGTTCGGAACGGCTGGCGGCGCGCTCGTCGGGCCGGCCGTCGGGGTCGCGGCGGGCGGGGCTGCGGAGCGGGCCGGGGCGGCGGGTTGCGAGCGCGGAGGGCCGGACAGCGACGCGCCACCGCGCTCGCCGGCCACCTCACACCGGATCTGCCAGCGCCCGCCCAACTCCTCGTAGAGCGCGTCGGTGAGCACCGCCGCGTGGTCGGCCATCATCTTGGCCAGCACTGTGGACTTCACCGTCAGGACCAGCATGTCGCCGTCGAGTTCACGGACCACCGCGTCCCGCATCAGGGCGGCGATCCGCTTGTTGGTCCGGTTGACCTTGCCGACCACGTCGGGCCAGACGCGGCGCACCGCGACCGCGTCCAGCGCGGGGGCCGGTGCCCCCGGACGGGGCGGCGCGGGCGTGGCCGGGTCGGGAAGCACCGCCGACGGTGGCACCACGCGACGCGGGGCCGGCCCGGCGGGCGAGACGGGGACGGTCGGGTCAGCGGCGGCCGAGCCGGTCGACGCGCCCGGGGACGCCGGGATCGGCGAGTCGGCCGTCGACACGTACGAGGCCGGCGCACCGGAGGTCGGAGCACCCGAGCTGGGAGCGCTTGACATCGAAGCGCCGGAGGCGGGTGCCCCGGTGGCCGAGGCGGCCGGCGCGGGAGCACCCGGGGCCGCAGCGCCCCGGATCGGGGACGCGGCCGGGTCGACCTCCCACGGCGGGGCGGAGGTCGGGGCGTTCGCGGGGGTGGCGGCAGCCGGGACCGGTGCGGCGGGCTGTGGGCGTACCCCTGGGTGGTTCGCGGGCGCGGAGGCGGCGGCTGCCGACGGCGCGTCGGTGCCGCCCAGGGTGAGCCGGCGTTCCATCCGTTCCAGGCGCTGGAGGAGGCCGCCGGTGGAGTCGTCGACGCCGGGCAGCAGCATCCGGGCGCAGATCAGCTCCAGCAGCAGGCGGGGCGCTGTGGTGCCGCGCATCTCCACCAGGCCGTCGTGCACGATGTCGGCGCAACGGGAGAGCGTGGCCGGGCCGAGTTGCGAGGCCTGGGCGGCCATCCGCTCGATCTGGTCGGCCGGACCGTCGATCAGGCCCTTCGCGGCGGCGTCCGGCACCTGCTGGAGCACGATCAGGTCGCGCAGCCGTTCCAGCAGGTCGGAGGCGAACCGGCGCGGGTCGTGACCGGCCTCGGCGACCC
>NZ_JAGPXZ010001055.1:0-1600 GCF_018070305.1 Micromonospora sp. M51
GGGTCGTTGGTCGACGGCAACTTCCTGTTCGCCATTCCGGTCTTCAGCTATCTCGCGGGGCGGCGCAGCGCCACCGCCGGTCCGTCGATCATGGTCTTCGTACTGATCACGGCCGGTGGCACGGTGCCAGCGGGTTCCTGCTCAAGGCCGGCGACCCGCGTGAGCTGATCGCCGGTGTGCACGCCGTCGCCGACGGCGGGGCGTACCTGTCGCCGGCCGTGGCCCGCCGGGTGATCGAGCTGGGGGCCGGCCGGTTGGCCCGCCGGCCGGCGGCCCGGGACCGTACGGCCGGGCTGACCGAGCGGGAACGGGAGGTGCTGGCCCTGGTCGGGGCGGGCCTGTCCAACGCCGAGATCGCGCGCCGGCTGCACCTCGTGGAGGGCACCGTGAAGAGCTACCTGACCAGCATCTTCACCCGACTGGACGTGCGCAACCGGGTGCAGGCGGCGATCCTCGCGTACGAGGCGGGGTTGGTCGACGGCTGAGCGGGGGCCGGTCGGCCCCCGCTCAGCGCGCGGGTCTCAGGCGTCGCGGCGGCGCAGCGCGGCCCGGCCCAGCAGCAGCGCGGCGCCGGCCCACCCGGCGAGCACGAGCAGCCCGACCACCGGTGGGTACGGCTCGGTGTCGCCGGCCAGGAAGTGCCCGCCGGCCACGCCGGGGAACACGTCGGCGATCCGGTTCAGCACGTCGATGTCCGGCTCCTGCAGCGACTGCGGCAAGATCATCAGGGTGGCGAGGAGCACGGTGAGGGTGAGCACCGCGCTGCGCAGTGCCGCGCCGAGGCCCAGGGCGAGGACGCCGACGAGCGCCAGGTAGGCCGCCACCGCCACGATGTCGCCGATCGTGTCGGCGGCCGGGGCGCTGCCCCACTCGCCGAGCACCGGCCGGGCGACCAGCGCGCCGACGCCGCCGAGCAGCAGCCCGAGCGCGAAGGTGACGGCGCCGGCGACAGCGGCCTTGGCCAGCAGTACCCGACCGCGGGACGGGGTGCACTGCAACGTCGTCCGGATGGTGCCACTGGTGAACTCCGCGGTGATCGCGAGCAGACCCAGCGCCAGCACCACGTACTGGGTCAGCTCGACCGAGTCGATCAGCACGCTGCCGACGGTGACGATCCCCCGGTCGTCGGTCGGGTCGTCGTTGGTGTTGTCGTTCGCCGCGTAGATGGCCAGTTGACCGGCGCTGGCCGCCATCACCAGCAGCCCGGCCAGCGCGGTCCACCAGGTGCTTCGGACGGAGGAGAGCTTGGTCCACTCGGCGGCCACGACGCCGTGTCGGCTGAGGGTGCTCATCGCGCCGCACCTCCGGCGTACTCGACGCTGTCGGCGGTCAGCTCCATGAACGCCTGCTCCAGCGACGCGGCCTGCGCGCTCAGCTCGTGCAGGCGTACCCCCAGCTCGTGGGCCAGGTCCCCGACCTGGTCCGCGGTGACGCCGGTGACGGTCAGCTCGTTGCGGTCGGCCGCCTCGACATCCGCTCCGGCGGCGGTGAGGCGCGCGGCGAGGGCGGCCAGCCCGTCCGGGTGCGGGCTGCGCACCCGGACCGCAACGGTGCCGCGGGCGATCACGTCGCCGATCGGCGCGTCGGCGAGCAGCCGTCC
>NZ_JAGPXZ010001056.1:0-1596 GCF_018070305.1 Micromonospora sp. M51
AGCACCTGGTCGGCCTCGATCAGCGCGGGTGCGATCGAGGCCAGCTCGGCACGCAGCACGGCGAGCCGATGGTCCGCCGCCGTTGCCGCCGCACCCGACCAACCGTCCCGCAACCGCCCGCCGGACGCGCGCAGCCCACCGACGTGCCGATCGAGCGGCCCGGTCAACCCCGCCCACGCTGCCCCGGCGGCCCGCCACTCCCGCGGGTCGACAGCCCACAGTTGCCGGTAGCCGACGCCGCTCACCGGGGCACCGCGGCGAACCGGTCGGCGGCCCGCTCGTCCACCGTCTCGTACGCCTCGGCCGCCGCGCGGACCCCGCCGGAGGCCGCCGCGACCTGGGCGCCCAGCCGGCAGAACCAGGCGTGCCCGGCCGCCTCCAACGCGGCCAGCGCCGCGCCAGCTCGCCACTCGGGGGCCGCCACCACCAGCCCGGGCAACCCGGCGAGGCCAGCCGCCAACCGGTGCGCCTCGTCGTCGAGCAGGACGGCGACCGCCCGCAACTCCTCCGGCCGGACCGTGAACGGCTCGTCGGTCATGACCACACCCCCGTGGACGATCGGCATCGACGCGCTGACGGTAGGCGCGCACCACAGGTCGCGTGGTGCCCTGTGGACAGCCGGCGTCGAGGCGTACCCCGGGGTGTCCACAGGCGTTGCCCAGCGCGAGCCCGACGGCTAATCTGCGGCCTCGACCGCCGGTAGGGTGGTGTGGTGATCGTCGCTGTCGGCATCGACGTCGTGCTGGTCGAGCGGTTCGCCCGAGCCCTGGCCCGGACGCCGCAGCTGGCCGACCGGGTCTTCACCGAGGCCGAGCGGCACACCCGCTCCGGCAGCACGCGCTCGCCCGAGTCGCTCGCCGCCCGGTTCGCGGCCAAGGAGGCCGTGGCCAAGGCGCTCGGCGCTCCGGCCGGGCTGAGCTGGCACGACTGCGAAGTCGTGGCCGACCCGGACGGTCGCCCCTGGTTGGCCGTCTCCGGCACGGTCGCCGAGGCGGCCGACGCGCGGGGGATCAACCACTGGCATCTCTCGTTGTCGCACGACGGCGGGATCGCGTCGGCGATGGTGGTCGCGGAACGATGACGTCGGCCGGGAGGGCCGACCGGGCCCGCCCGCGAACGGAATGGGACACGGTGGCATGAGAGCGGTGTGGCGGGTGGCCGACGTACGGGCGGCCGAGGCGGGGCTGATGGGCACCCTGCCGGAGGGGACGCTGATGCAGCGGGCCGCCGCCGGCCTGGCCCGCCGGGCGGCGCTCGTGCTCGCCGAGCGGGGCGGGGTCTACGGCGGCCGGGTGCTGCTGCTGGTCGGCTCCGGTGACAACGGTGGCGACGCGCTGTACGCGGGGGAGCGGTTGGCCCGCCGGGGTGTGCAGGTGTCCGCGATGCTGGTCACCCCCGGGCGGGCGCACGCCGCTGGCCTGGCCGCGCTGCGCGCCGCTGGCGGACGGGTGGTGCCGGGTCCGGCCGGCCCGGTCGACCTGGTCCTCGACGGCATCGTCGGCATCGGTGGCACCGGTGGGCTGCGGGCGAACGCGGACGAGATCGTCCAGCGCCTCGACGAACTGCGCGGACGAGACGGGGAACGGGCCACGGTGC
>NZ_JAGPXZ010001057.1:0-1592 GCF_018070305.1 Micromonospora sp. M51
GCCTGGGCGGCCACCGCCACACCCGGCGCGCCCCGCTCGGAGACGAACGTGCGGACCGCGTAGAAGCCCCGGTCGGCGTCGGACGGGTCGACCAGGATCTGCAACGGCACCGCGCCGGGCAGCAGCGACACCTCGTACAGGCCGGTGTCGGTCGCCACCAGCAGCGCGCCCGCGCCGTCGCGGTCCAGCCACGCCACGTCGGAGATCCGCGAGTCCAGGTCGGTGAGCAGCGACCACGTCTCGCCCAGGTCGGCGCTCAGGTGCACCCGGGAGCCGCCCGAGGCCCGCAGCGTCACCACTGCCACCGAACCGGGGCGGGCGACGATGCCCGGCCGCACCGGCGCGGGCGCGGGCGCCACCCGCAGCACCGTCTCGTCGTCGAAACGACCGGCCGGTTCCCACCCCGCGCCGCCGTTGCTGGAGCGGAACAGCACCGCCCCGCGCCCGGCGTACCAGGTGCGCGGCTGGTACTGGTCGACGGCGAGGGCCCGCACGTCGGCGTCGGGCGCCTCGTCGACAACGAACCGCACCGACTCGACGTAGCGCACCCCCGGCTCGGCGTGCTCCAGCAGCCGGTACACGTTGGACGCCCGCAGCGGCTCACCGAACGGCCAGCCGGTCGGGTTGAGCGCGGTCGGCAGCGGGCTCAACGTCTGGTGCAGCCGGTCGTGGATGCGGCGACGGACCGCGTCCACGTCCTCCTCGCGGCGGACCACCACCCGGGCGCGTACCGACACCGCCTTGAACCGCGCCCAGGTGGCCCGGGAGCGGATGCCGACCATCCGGCGTTCCTCCAGGTCCGCCTCGACCCGGTGGCGCGCCTCGGGCACCTCGTGCTCCCGCAGCACCGCCACCGGCAGCCGACCACCCGGACGGGCCGCCGCCGGCACGTACGGCACCAGCACCACCTCGACCTCGCCCGGCCGGGCGAAGCTGTACACCGCCGCACGGGTGAACGCCCGTGCCCGCGCCACCGCCCCGGAGCTGGTCGCGAGGACCTCGAAGTCGCGGGCGGTGACCGCCCGCTGCTGGGCGAAGAACTCGTACGGGCCGCGCAGCAGCACCGATTCCAGCGCCTCCATCTCCCGGCCGCCAGCCGCCGGGGCGGGGTTGTCGACGCGTACCCCGGGCAGTGGGTCGCGCAGGGTGCTCAGCGTGCCCGCCGCCACGTTGCCGGTGGGCCCGCCACCGGCGCGGTACCAGAGCCGGACCTGCCGCCCGGCCGGCGGCACGGCCGCGACGGTGACCGACGTCGGCGCGGGCTCGGCCACCGTGCTCGCCCCGGCGGCGGGTCGCAGGTCGAGGGCCGGGGCGAAGGTGACGGTGCCCGAGCAGCGGTCGACCAGGTACGCCTTGGCGTGCGGGCCGAGCCCGGCGAAGCTCTCCACCGGCTGCCAGATCTCGAACGTGCGACCGTCGTGCTCGCGGGCCGCCGCGCCCAGTTCGACGGTGCCGGCCGGCACCTCCACCCCGAGCAGCAGGTCCAGCGCCTCGGCGGTGTGCGTCAGCGGCGCGTGCGACGCGCGCAGCACCTGCCCCGGCTGACCGGTGCCCACGCCGAGCAGTTCCGCCTCGACCGGTTCGCAGTGGTG
>NZ_JAGPXZ010001058.1:0-1591 GCF_018070305.1 Micromonospora sp. M51
GCCCGGCACGTGCCCGTCGACAGGGAGATGGCCCGGCGATGCGCCATGCGAGCGCCCGCCAAAGCGACGCCCTGCTGGCACTGCGATGCTCCCGTGCTGGCCGTTCCCAGCGCGGTTGCCCCCGCGCTGCGGCGATATGAGCCATTCCAACACGTCTGATCCGCTCGTGCAACATCGACGGTATTCAACGTGGACTCGTCCGGCCACCCAGCCCGAGGCGGCGCGAGCACGGGCTTGAGATTGGTGCGAATCGATGTATCGTGGGAACGCTCCCAGATTGCGTCCCGTACCTCCACCCTGCTTGAGGAGCTGAAACATGTCGCGACGGCGTCGTCGCCCGGCCACCATGCTGGCCGGGCTGCTCATTCTGGCCCTGTGTGCGTTGTTGTTACCACCGGCGCCGGTAGCCGGCGCGGCCGGCCCGTCCCGCACCCGCGCGGTGCCCCTCGCCGAGTTGACCGTGGTCTCCGAACAGGTGGCCTTCGGTCTGCAACGGCCAATCGCGATCACCGGGCTGCCGGACGGCCGGATGCTGATCGCGGAGAAGAACGGCACCGTCCGCGCCTATCACCCCGACACGGGCCTGGCGGCCGAGCCGGTGCTCGACCTGACCTCCCGGATCGACACCTCGGACAACGAGCGCGGCCTGCTCGGCATCACGCCGGCACCCAACTTCGCGCGGACCGGGATCCTCTACGTGGCCTACACGAGCCTGCCGGCCGGGGCGTTGACCCTGGCGCGAGTGCCCATCGGGGCCCCTGACCGGGTGCAGGTGCTGCTCACCCAGGAGCACGCCGAATACGGCAACCACAACGGCGGACAGGTGGCGTTCGACCGCGACGGCTACCTCTACTGGTCACTCGGCGACGGCGGTCACGCGAACGACCCGTTCAAGTCCGGTCAGAACCTCGGCACCCTGCTCGGCAAGATCGTGCGGATCGACGTCAACCGCGCCTGCGGCGGGAAGCCGTACTGCGTGCCCTCCGACAACCCGTTCGTCCGCACGCCAGGTGCACGGCCGGAGATCTGGGTCTTCGGGCTGCGCAACCCGTGGCGGTTCTCCATCGACCCGGTCGACAACTCGCTGTGGATCGGTGATGTCGGCCAGGGCCTGGTCGAGGAGATCAACCACATCCGGCCGTGGCAGCGTGGGGCGAACCTCGGCTGGTCCTGCCGAGAGGGCACTCCGGTCTTCGACCAGACGCAGTGCCGGCCGGGCACGCGGTACACCGACCCGGTCTTCGAGTACGAGCACTACCTCACGGAGAACTGCTCGGTGACCGGCGGCGTGGTGTACCGAGGGTCCGCCACCCCGGAGGCGCGGGGTGTCTACGTGGCGAGCGACTACTGCTCGACCCTCGCGTTCGCCGTGCGTCCCAAGCCCACCGGCGGGTACGAGTCCGCGACGATCGGCAACTTCCCCATCCAACCCACCGCGATCGGCACCGACGTGAACGGCGAACTGTACGTGCTCAGTGACCTTCCCGGCTGGCTGAGCCGGGTGCGGTTCGAGCGGGTCCAGCCAGCCGCCCGCTGACGGCAGGGCGTGGTCGGCGGTCCCTGAGTGGCATGGGCGCGGACGGCGTCGGTA
>NZ_JAGPXZ010000106.1:0-12128 GCF_018070305.1 Micromonospora sp. M51
GGCGGCAGCCCGGCACCACGTGGAGGCCGGAGGGAAGCGTTTCCGGCCGTTGCTGGTGGCGCTCGGCGCGCAGTTCGGTGACCCGACCGGTGCGCAGGTGGTCCCGGCCGCCGTGGTGATGGAGCTCACTCACCTCGCCACCCTCTACCACGACGACGTGATGGACGAGGCCGCCGTGCGTCGGGGCGCGCCGAGTGCGAACTCCCGGTGGACCAACTCGGTCGCCATCCTGGTCGGTGACTACCTCTTCGCCCGTGCGGCGGACATCGCCGCCGATCTGGGCCCCGAGGCGGTCCGGTTGCAGGCGCGCACCTTCGCCCGGCTGGTGCACGGTCAGATCGCGGAGACCGTGGGGCCACGCCCCGACGACGACCCGGTGAGCCACTACCTGCACGTCATCGCGGAGAAGACCGGTTCGCTGATCGCCACGTCGGCCCGGTTCGGCGGCATGTTCGGTGGCGCCGCCCCCGAGCACGTGGAGGCCCTCGCCGGGTACGGCGAGACGATCGGCGTCGCCTTCCAGCTCTCCGACGACCTGCTGGACATCGCCTCCGAGTCGGTGCAGTCGGGCAAGACCCCCGGCACGGACCTGCGCGAGGGCGTCCCGACGTTGCCGGTGCTCTACGCCCGTGAGGCGGACGACTCCGACGCGTCGTCGGTGCGGCTGCGGGAGATCCTGGCGACCGGCCCGTTGACTGACGACGCGTTGCACGCCGAGGCGTTGGGGCTGCTGCGGGAGAGCCCGGCGCTCAAGCGGGCCCGGGAGACGGTGCGCAGCTACGCCGAGGAGGCCCGCGCGCAGCTCGCCCCGCTGCCGCACGGCCCGTCCCGCAGCGCGCTCGAGTCGCTCTGCGACTACATCGCCGACCGCACCAGCTGATCCGCGCCCCGCCCCGCTGCGGCGGCGACGCGGGTCAACAGTCGGCTGCCGGCGAGCATGAGAGCGGCGGCGAGGAGCATCGCCACGGCCGCGGTGGTCCACATCGCCGGGTAGCCGAGGTGCGCGGCGAGGGGGCCGAGGCTCAACGGGCCGAGGCAGCCGCCCGCGTACACCCCGGTCTGGGTGATCGAGGTGGCGGCGGCCGGTGACTGCGGGTGCAGCCGGACCACCGCGAAGTTCATCAGGCCGGGCCAGGCCCAGCCCAGGCCGAAGCCGAGCACCACACCGACGACCAGCGGCACCGAGCCGGTCACCGCGAGCAGGCCCAGCCCGACCGCGCCGACCAGCAGCATCGCGGCGATGAGGGCGACGTGGCCGGTGTCGCGACGGTCGGCCAACCAGCCGGCACCCACCCGGGCCGCCACGCAGACCGCGCTGCCCAGGGTCAGGGTGAGGCCGGCGAGACCCGGCGACAGGCCCCGGGCGGCGGCGGAGTCGACCAGGAAGGTGCCCAGCGCGTTGGCCGCGCCCGACGCCAACGTCGCCGCCGCGCCGATCACCACCAGCGCCACCGTCGCCCGAGCAGCGCGCGTCGCGCCGGCTCGCCGGGCCGGGCCGGGCAGCTGCCGGGGTACGGCGGCAAGCGTGGTCAGCGCGGCCACGGCGGCGGCCACGAACGCCCAGCGCCAGCCGGCGGTGAGCGCGATGGTGGGTACCGCCGCCCCGGCCAGCAGGGTGGAGACCGGGATGGCGGCCTGCTTGACCCCGAACGACAGCCCTTGTCGTCGCGCCGGCACGTGCTGGGCGAGCGCGGTGTTGCTGGCCAGTTGGCCGAGCGCGTTTGCGGCGGCGCTGAGCGCCAGCAGGCCGACCAGCACCGGGTACGACCGGGCGAAGGCGGCCACGGCCAGCATCGACCCGGCGGCCAGCAGGATGCCGCTGCGGGCCACCACTGCCGGTCCGTACCGCTCGACGAGGCGGCCGGAGGGCACCGAGGCCAGCGCGCTGACCCCGAAGTAGACGGAGACGGCCAGGCCCAGGCCGGCCGGCGAGAAGCCGAGGTCGGTGCCCATCTGCACGGCGAGACCGCCGAGCAGGAAGACGGGGAGTACGCAGGCCACGGTGGTGGCGACTGCGCCGGCGCTGGCCCGGACCGGATGGGGTCGGGCGAGCGCCGGATCGGGGGTGTTGGCGGTGTTGGTCATCGTTGGGCAAACCTACGTGAGCCCCGCTCAGCGCACTCCTGGTGACCGGCGGGGCACTAGCTGTGGATGGTGATCTGGCATCCTCGACCCGAACAGGCATTTCGCACCGGGCCTGTTTTTCATATGGTGTAAGTCCCCGGCGGCGGAGGTGGTTGTGCGCGACCCCTTGGCAGAACCTTCGGACCTGATTCGCAGCGTGTCCCGAGCGCTACGGGTGCTGGAGTCGGTCGGTCGCGCCCCGAAGGGCCTGACCGTCAAGCAGATCGCCCGGCGCTGTGAGCTGACCGTGGCCACCACGTACCACCTGGTCCGCACCCTCGCCTACGAGGGCTACGTGATCCGTCGCGAGGACGGCACGTACATCGTGGGGTTGGAGGTGGCCGACCGGTACCGGGAGCTTGTCACCGCGTTCCGGGGCCCACCGGCGGTCGGTGAGACGCTGCGGCGGGCCGCCCTGGACACCGGCTACAGCCACTACCTCGGTCGGTTCGTCGGCGGCCAGGTGGCCCTCACCGCGGTCGCCGAGGGGCACCGCTCGCCCTACCTGGAGGACCTGGTCCCCGGCTTCGACGAGGGGGCGCACGCCACAGCCCTCGGCAAGTCGTTGCTCGCCACCCTCACGAGCGACCAGCGCTACCGCTATCTGCGTGAGTACGGCATGCGCCCGTTCACCACCGCCACGCTGACCACCCCCGAGAGTTTCGAGGCCGACCTGGCCGCCGGTGACCGGCGCGGCATGCAGCTGGAGATGGGGCAGTTCCGGCAGGGGGTGGCCTGCGCCGCGGTGCTCGTCGCGCCGGACAAGGACATGGAACGCCGCGTCGTGCTGGCCTGCGCGTTGCCAGCCAGCGAGATGATGACCTCCGCCCGGGTGGTACGCGCCAAGCTGCTCACCGTGGCCCGCAGCGTGGCCGACGGCATCGCCTCCGACAACTGACCGCCGAGAGGCCCTCTCCCCGGTTGGGAGAGGGCCTCTCGGGGCGGTCCAGCGCCGGACCGCCGGGAACAACGTCATCGGCCTCTCGGCCGCGGTTACGACCTCAGCTGCCCACCGGGCCGCCGTCGAGGCGCCAGGTGACCACCACGCCCGGCTTGGCGTAGTCACCGTCCGGCCAGTTCGAGGCCGGGTTCTCCACCGAAGCCCCGCTGATCTCGCCCGGGTGCTGCACCGCGACGAAGAGCGAACGGTTGTCGCCGGTGATGAACGGGCCGCAGGTCTCCGCGCCGAGCGGCACGGTCAGGAACTGCTTGAGGTGACCCCGCTGCGGACCCTCCACAGCGGTGGCGAACAGGCCGTCGTTGCTGCCCAGCGCGTTGCCGTCGGTGGAGATCCAGTGGTTGCCGGTGGCGTCGAAGGCGACGGTGTCCGGGCAGGAGATCGCTGACACCTGGGTCTTGTCGTACCCGGCGAAGAAGGTCGACGGGTCGGTCGGGTCGCCGCAGACGATCGGCAGCGTCCAGGCGAAGGTCTCCGCGGCGTTGTCGTTGCGGTCCTCGACCAGCTCCAGGATCTGCCCGTGCTTGTTGGCGGTGCGCGGGTTGGCCTCGTCCGCCTTCGGGTTGCTGCCGACGCCGCGGTTGGTGTTGTTGGTCAGCGCCACGTACACCTTGCCGGTGAGCAGGCTCGGCTCGACGTCCTCGGGGCGGTCCATCTTGGTCGCGCCGACCTTGTCACCGGCGAGCCGGGTGAAGGTGAGCGCCTCCGCGGCGGTCATCCCGTCGACGAACGACCGGTTGCCGCTGACCAGCTTGATCCAGCGACCCCGGCCGTTGAAGGCGCCGTCGGTGGGGAGCCTGCCCGAGCCGTCGATCTCGGCGGCGCTGCTCTGGTCGAGCTTCGCCACGTAGAGCGTGCCGGACTCCAGCAGGGTCAGGTTGTGCTTGCGGGCAGCCCAGGAGTTGCCCTTCATGAACTTCTTGTCCGAGACGAACTTGTAGAGGTAGTCGAACCGCTCGTCGTCGCCCATGTACGCGACCACGTGGCCGTCCTTCGCGACGATCACGTTGGCGCCCTCGTGCTTGAACCGGCCCAGCGCGGTGTGCTTGCGCGGGCGGCTCTCCGGGTCGAACGGGTCGATCTCGACGACCCAGCCGAAGCGGTGTGCCTCGTTGGGGTTCCTCGCCAGGTCGAAGCGCTCGTCCGCGCGCTCCCACCTGCGGCTGCCGCTGGGGTAGCGGCTGGCGGTGCCGATGCCGTAGCGGTCCAGCTTCGGCTTCAGCTCGGCCGGGGCCGCGTCGGCGCCCACGAAGTACTGGTTGAAGTTCTCCTCGCCGGAGAGCACGGTGCCCCAGGGGGTCACCCCACCGGCGCAGTTGTTCAACGTGCCGACGACGGTACGACCCTTCGGGTCGGCGGCGGTCTTCAACCAGGCCGAGCCGGCGGCCGGGCCGGTGAGGTCGAACTTGGTGCTCAGCGCGGTGACCCGCCGGTTGTAGGGCCGGGGGCCCTTGCTGACCGGCTGCCACTGCCCGGTGCCCGCGACTCGCTCGAGCTCCACCACTGACATGCCGTGCGCGGCCATGGCGGTGCGCAGCTGCTCCACGGAGAGGCCGTCCAGGCCGGGGAAGCCCGGGAACATCAGGTCCTCGTTGGTGTACTCGTGGTTGACCACGAGCAGCGCCCGCCGGCCCTGCTTGTCCAGCGGCAGCACACCCACGAAGTCGTTGTTGTAACCGAACTGCTTGGACTGTGCGGCGGCGCTCTGGTGGTGCAGGTTGAACTCCGGTGCGCCCGGCAGCACCGGGTCACCCCACTTGATCACCACGGCGTGGTCGTAGCCGTTCGGCACGACGAGGGTGTCCAACTTGTTCGGTGGGATCGGCTTGAAGGTCAGCGCTCCGCTGCCGACCCCGGTGCTCGGACGGCCGAAACCGAAGGCCTCCGGGACGTCCGGGGTGGTGGCCGGTGCGGCCACGGCCGGGGCCGCACCGGCGAGCGCACCGGCCGCCGCGCCGCCGAAACCGAGCACCAGCGCGCCCACCGCGCCGGCCCGGACCACGCCACGCCGGGACATCTCGGCGTTCACCACGTCGCCGAAGTACGCGTTGTCGGAGGTGTTCGGCACCGGGTGGTCGCAGGCGTTTCCGCACCGGTACAGACAGGTCATGGCGTCACGGGTGCCATGGCGGGCGCCGGTCAACAGGGGGAGCAGCCGGGGGCGGTCGCTCATGGGGGAGGCCTCCAGAGGAGTCGGTGGCACGACAGGCGGCGTACCAGCCGGACGCTAGGAGGACGTGGTGAGCGCACGTCGGCCACGGTGTGAACCGGGCATGAACACCTTCGTGGGCGGCAACCACCCCGCAACCGGCCTGACCTCGGGCTGAACCGATCGGCGTGACCGCACGTATTCCCAGGCGGACGCCACCGCCGCACGCGCGCCGGAAGCGAGGAGACCGCCATCAGCGACCACGACGCCCAACTGCTGCGCGCGCTGCACGACGAGCACGCGGAGGCGCTGTACGCCCACGCCCTGCGGCTGGTCAACGGGGACCGGCAGCGGGCCGAGGACCTGGTCCAGGAGACGCTGCTGCGGGCCTGGCGACATCCGGAGTCACTCGACCCGAGACGCGGATCGGTGCGGTCCTGGCTGTTCACCACCGCCCGCAACCTGGCCATCGACGCCTGGCGGCGGCGGTCCACGCGGGTCGGCGAGGTGTTCACCGACGACCTGCCCGAACCGCCCGAGGTGATCGACGAGGCCGAACGGGCGGTGGAGGCGTGGACCGTCGCCGAGGCGCTGAACCGGCTCAGCCCGACCCACCGGGAAGTGCTGGTCGAGTGCTTCTACCAGGGGCGGTCGGTGGCCGAGGCGGCATCCCGCCTGGGCGTGCCGCCGGGGACCGTGAAATCCCGCACCCACTACGCGCTGCGGTCTCTACGGTTGGTCCTTGCCGAGATGGGGGTGACGGGATGACCAGGTGCGAGTTCGCGTACGACGACGGCGCGTACGTGCTGGGTGCCCTGGCCCCTGCCGAGCGGGCGGCCTACGAGCGGCACCTCGGCGGCTGCGCCTCGTGTCGGGAGGCGGTCGCCGAGATCGCCGTGCTGCCCGGGTTGCTCGGACGCCTCGACCCGGCGGGACTGGAGCAGATCCTGCCGCCGCCGGCACCGCCCAGGGTGCCCGCGCTGCTCGCCGAGGCCCGCCAGCGCCGACGTCGGGAACGCTCCGCGGACCGGCGACGGTACGCGCTGACCACACTGGCCGCCGCCGGGCTGGCGCTGCTGGTCGGCGTGGGCACCGCAATGGCGCTGCCTCGACCGGCCGGGCCGCCCGGGGCGCAGGGCACCCCGGCCCCGCAGGTGTCGATGGTGGCCATGCGACCGGTGGCCGCCGCCGGGCCGGTGCACGCCGACCTCGGGCTCACCGGCACCAAGTGGGGTACCGAGGTGACCATGCGCTGCGGGTACGACGCGCGGACGAGCTACGGCAAGGCGTACCCGTTCCGGCTCGTGGCGCGCGGACCGAACGGCGCCACCGAGCAGATCGGCTCCTGGCTGGCGGCCCCCGGTGACGATCTCAGCTTCACCGGTGCCACCAGGTTCACCGACGCCGAGCTGGTCAGCGTGGAACTGCAGAGAGCCGACGGCACGCCGATCCTCACCTACGCCGTCCCCTGACCCTGCGCGCGGTCCTCCGCGATCTTGCACTTTCTGCACTCTCATAAGGGGCATGGAAGGGCATATCGACGACCGAAACTGCAAGATCGCGGGGGTCGGGGGTGGGGTTACGCGGTGGGGACGGGTTCCAGGATCCGGGCCTGGGCCCGGGTGCGGCGGGAGTTGCGGACCGCGTCGGCGGTGAAGACGATCAGGGCCAGCCAGACCAGCGCGAAGCCGGCCAGACGGGCCGGCGGCATCGGCTCGTGGAAGATCAGCACACCGCAGCCGAGCTGAAGGATCGGCGCCAGGTACTGGATCATGCCGAGGCCGCTCAGGGGTAGCCGGTTGGCCGCCCCGGCGAACATGAGCAGCGGAATCGCCGTGGCCGCGCCGGCCAGCACCAGCAGCGCGGTGTGCCCGGCGGAGACGTGCCCGAAGGTGAGGTCGGCCTTCGCCGTCAGCCACCCCAGGTAGCCCAGCGCCGGCAACGCCAGCACCGCCGACTCGACGAAGAGCCCCTCGGCCGCCGGCAGCCCCAGCCGCTTCTTGACCAGGCCGTAGCCGGCGAAGCTGAACGCCAGGGTCAGTGCCAGCCAGGGCAGCCGACCGTAGTCAACGGTGAGCACCGCGACCGCCGACGCGCCGATCCCGAGCGCCACCCACTGCGTCGGGCGTAGCCGCTCCCGCAGCACCGTCACCCCGAGCAGCACCACGACCAGCGGGTTGATGAAGTAACCGAGCGCGGTCTCCACCACCCGGTCGGAATTCACCCCGTAGATGTAGGTGCCCCAGTTGACAGCGATCAGCGCGGCGGCGGCCACGATCCCCGCCATCGCCCAGGGGCGGCGCAGCAGCGCCCGCAGGAAGCCGACGTTGCGCAGCGCCGCCAGCAGCAGGGCCACGAAGACCACCGACCAGACGATCCGGTGGGCCAGGATCTCCAGCGGGCCGGCGGGTCGCAGCAGCTTCAGGTAGAGCGGAAAGAAACCCCAGAGCAGGTACGCGCCGAGGCCGTAGAGGTATCCCAGGCGGAGTGGTGTCACGCTTCCACCGTAAGGGGCGTAGTGCTGCTTTGTTCCTTTCCGGTGATCGGGGTCACCGGCGGTCGCCGGTCGAGCTGCATCCACCGCTGCGGGTTGTCCAGCGGCGTGAAGCCAACCCCCGCGTACACCTGGTGCGCGTCGTTGGTGCAGAGCAGGATCCGGCGTACGCCCAGCTCGGCCAGGTGGTCGCGGACCGCACCGGCCAGCCACCCGCCCAACCCCCGACCTCGGGCGGCCCGGTCGACGTACACGTCGCAGAGCCAGGCGAAGGTGGCACCGTCCGTGACGACCCGGGCCACCGCCACCTGGCGGCCGTCCTCCGGACGGTAGATGCCGAACGGCAGTGAGCCGGCGAACGACCGTTCGGTGGTCTCCCGGTCCCGCCCGAGCGCCCAGTACGCGTCGGTGGACAACCAGTGGTGCACCAGGTCCAGATCGATCCGCGCCGGATCGGTGCTGAGCAGGTGTCCGTCGGCGTAGGTCAGTGAGAACATGCCGCGACGCTAACCGCCGGGATGGGCACCCGGGCCGGCCAATTCCCGAACTCTGGTCAGCGGCCCGCCGGGGTCCCGGACCAGGTCGGGGCCCCGGCAAGCCGGGTCGGTGCTGGCTGGTCGCCGGTCAGTCCCGGTCGAGGACGGCGCCGAGGATCCAGGTCACGATGCTCACGAAGAGGGCGCCGAGCACCGCCGCCGGCCAGAAACCGTCCACTTCGAACGGCAGCCCGGCCTGGTCGGCGATCCAACTGGTGAGCAGGAACAGCAGACCGTTCACCACCAGGGCGATGAGACCCAGGGTCAGCAGGTAGAAGCCGCAGCCGACGGTCTTGATGATCGGCTGGAGAACAGCGTTGACCACACCGAAGATCACCGCCACCAGAAGCAGCGTGGTCACCGTCTCGGTGGCCGAGTTCGAATCCAGGGAGATGCCCGGAATGAGGAGCGTGGCGAGCCAGAAAGCCAGAGCTGTGCTGGCCAGCCGAATCAGCAGACCTTTCAGAAAACCCATGGCGGGGATCGTGCCACGGACCACGCACCGGCGTAACCCGACAGCTGGCCATCCTGGTGATCAGCCGCGCCTCGGCGGCCCGACTGGTCAGCCGCGCCTCGGCGGCCCGATCAGCTGCCCCTCGATCGGTGTGGGGGACAGCAGCGCCCAGCGCAGCGCCCGGCGGTTGACCACCGCCACCATGTCCTCCCGGATCCGGGTCAGCCACTCGGCCGAGCCGCCCAGCCCCAGCGCGGCTCCGGCCAGGGCGGCCTCGGCGGAGGTCAACGGCTGGAGCAACGCCAGGTCGGCCCGGCTCAGCGTGTCCACATCCGCCGGTGTCAGCTCGTCGCGTACCACCAGTGTGGCCCGCCACGGCGGGCCCGGCGCGGCCTCGGCCGCCACCGGCCCGGCGTCGACGATCACCAGCAACGGACGCAGCGCCGTACCCACCCCGTCGGCGACCGCCCGACCCGGCGGCAGCAACGGGAGCGTGCCGCCCGGTGCGCCAACCCCCCGGACGAACGGCTCCCAGGCGCGTGGCCGGACCGTCTGCACCACCACCAGGGCGCCGAGTGCCAGCGCGCGCAGGCCCACCAGTTGGGCGGCGCGCACCCCGCCGACCAGCAGCACCCGGGTGCTCTCCGGCCGGAACAGTCGTACGGTGACGGCCCGGCCGTGCCGGTTGGTGCCGACCATCAGCCCCGCGTCGCCCACCGAGAGCTCCCAGTCGGTCACCGCCGCGCCGGGCGGCGACCCGGGTGCCGATGGGCGGGGCTGCGCTCCGGACGCCGGCAACGCCAGCGGCAGCGTGGCGGCCAGCCCGCTCAGGTGGGCACCGTCGAGCCGCCGCAACTTTCCGCCCAGGTCGGTCACCAGTCGGATCAGCGCCTCCGTGGCCGCCGCCAACTCGGCCGCAGTCCCGGCCGCCAGACGCACCGTCAGCTCGGTCGGCACTGTTGTGGTCGCCGGTGAATGCGACGACGGCGTCATCGTCGGCGCCGGACCCGAGCACATGGACACCGTCGTGGCCGTCGCCGGCAGCGCGAGCAGGCGGGGCACCAGCCGGCGTCCGCCCGTACCGCCCGGGTCGGGCCACCGGGTCAGCAGGAAGGTGGCCTGGACCAGGGTGCCCGACCGGATCACCGCCCAGGACTCCCGGACCGGTTCGCCGTCCTGGTGGGCCAACTCGCCCAGGACACGCAGCGCCGCCGGCACCCCGAGCGGTCGCGCGGCCAACGGCCCGAGACGCCTGACGATCCGGCGGACCGTGCCGGCGAGCACCCGGCGCAGATCCTCCTCGGACCAACCGTCGACCCGCAGCACCCGGACGGCAACCACCGCCCGTTCCCGCCCGGCAAGCCGCCCGTCGGTGAGCTGCCGGTACGAGGTGCCGACCGTGCCACCGGCGCTCGGCACCGGTGCCGGTGCGCCCGCGAGCAGCAGTTGGACCAGCTGCGGGGGCAGGTCCGGCCCGGCCGGCGGGAGCAACGCGGCCGGGGCGGGGATCGCCTGGGACGCGTCACCCAGCAGGTCGCCCGGGTCCCCCAACTCCAGCAGCGCGACCATTCCCGTGGTGTCCTCCAGGACGGCCGCCGGCCCACCGGTCAGCTCGGTCGAGCGGACGACGGTGCCCGGGGCGACCAGGTCGAGCAGTTCGGCTGCTCCGGCCGGCCCGGTCAGCGCCCGGCGGCGGGTGAGGTGCCCGACGGCGGTGCCCAGCCACTCGAAGAGCCAGCGCCCCCGAAGCGGCACCCAGGCGGCCGCCACCAGCAGCACGGCCATCAGGGCGGCTACCGCGACGACTGGTGCGGGCCGGCCCAGGGCGACGAGGACGAGCGCCGCCGCTACCTGCGCGGTGACCAGTTGGCCGGCTCGCGTGCGGGCACCCGCGCGACGGCCGACCGCCACCCAGCGGCCCACCGTCGACCGGCGGCGGGGCGCGCGCTGATCGGCCGACGGCAGGCCACTGTCGGTGGGTCGGCCCGGCCCGGTCGCCGGTGCGCGGGCCCCTGCCCCGGAGTCGACAGGGGTCGGTGGGTGCGGCACCGTGCCTCCTCGACCAGTGGGAACCGGGTCGGGCGGTCGGCCGCCGCTGACGGCCCGTCACGCGCCGCGACGTGGCTGCGGCACATCGTAAGCGACCGATGGCCGCCTCGGTTGTCCACAGGGGAAGCCCGCGGGGTAGCAGAACTGCTACGAGGTCGCTACCGTCAGCCACGAAGTCCTTCGCTGACCCGTGTCTCAGTGCTCGACGACCGGGCCAAGCGACGACGCGTCGCCCACCGTGGACGCGTCGACGGCCAGGTGCGATCCGAGAGACGAGGTGACGTCCGGGTGTCCCAAACCAAGGCAGAAGCCGCAGTCATGCAGCAGACCGCCGCGAAGTTCGAGCAGGTGGACCAGTCGTTGCAGTCCATGCTGACCGGCCTGTTGGCCGAGCTGGAGGTGTTGCAGCAGGCCTGGCGTGGCGCTGGCGGCCGGTCGTTCGAGCAGGTCAAGCAGCAGTGGTCACAGGACCAGGCCGCGCTGCACCGCGCCCTGCGGGAGACCGCCGGTGCGATCCGCACCGCCGGCCGGCAGTACGACGTGTCCGACGACGAGGTGGCCAGCCGGGTGGCCGGCACCAACCGCGGCGGCATCCAGTTGCCGCTCTGATCCCGCTGGGGAGGGAATCCGATGGACCATGGTGTGCTGGTCGTCAACTTCGCCGCGCTGCAGCAGGCCGGCGCTGACATCCAGAAAGCGTTGAACACCCTCGACGCGCAACTCGGGCAACTCGAACGGGACGCCGCCCCGCTGGTGGCGAGCTGGACGGGCGAGGCGCGGCAGGCCTACGAGCAGCGGCAGGCGCGGTGGCGCTCGGCCTCACAGGACCTCCAGGCGATGCTGCGTGACATCAGGCTGGCGGTGAACGACTCCGCCACCGACTACCTGGACACCGAAAAGAAGAACACCGGGCTGTTCCAGTGAGCGATGTGGGCCGGGAGCGCTGACCGTGTCCGGGTCAGCGCCCCGCCCGCGGCCGGTCGCAGGTTCGGGCCGCGGGTGGGTGGGCTCAGGCCGGGCCGGCCGGGCGCCAGCGCCGACGGGCGCCCCGGGGCACCACCACGGCCAGCAGAGCCACGGTGAGCGCCGTCATGCCGACCACCGCGCCGACCAACAGGGCCCGGTCCCGAGCGGCGGCCCGGCGTGTCTGGCGGGCGAGTCGCGCCGGGTCGGCCCGATCGTCGGCGAGCGCGGCCACCGGCAGCGCTCCCGCCGGCCGGCCGCCGCTGGTCTCGGTGACCGCCCGGTAGGGGTTCAACACCCCGGCGCCGTACCCGCCGCCGTGGCCCGCGCCGGGAGCTGGATCGGCGGTGGCGATGATCCGCTCCGCGCCCTGGGCGGCGGTCAGCTCCGGCCGGTCCTCC
>NZ_JAGPXZ010001059.1:0-1591 GCF_018070305.1 Micromonospora sp. M51
GATGACCACGATGAAGTCCACGAAGTCGGGCATCGTGGTGATCGTCTTGCCGATCAGCCGGCTCTCGTTGTACGCCGGGACGACGGCGGCGATCTTCTGACCCTTGTACATGCTCAGCCGACCAGCGCGGTGTCGCGGATCTGCAGGCACACCTCGAGGGCGGCCAGGCCGTCTTCGCCGCTGACCACCGGTCGGCGGCGGTTGACGACGCAGTCGGCGAAGTGCCGCAGCTCGTGCATCAGCGGTTCGCCGTGCTGGGACAGGAAGGGGATCTCGACGCGGCCGCTCTGCCGGTAGCGCACGCCACCCTCGGAGAGGTACTCGGAGTGTTCGATGCGGTGCACCTCGACCTGCTGGCGCAGCAGGTCGGCGATGACGCAGTCGTTGCGCTGGGTGAGGGTGACGCGGCGGATCTTGTTCTGGCTGACCCGGCTCGCGGTGATGTTGGCGATCATGCCGTTTTCGAACATGAGCAGGGCGAACGCCAGGTCCTGCTCGGCGGAGCGGACGATCCGGGTCGCCGCGCGGTGCGCGACGATCTCCGAGCCGGCCACCGTGCGGGCCAGGTCGACGTCGTGGATCATCAGGTCCAGCAGGACGTCGGCGAGGGCGCGGTTGGAGAACGGGCCGACCCGGGTGATCTCCAACGACAGTGGGTCGTCCACCAGTTGCAGGAGTTCTGTCACCGCCGGGTTGAAGCGCTCGACGTGGCCGACCATCAGCACGCGGTCGTGCTTCTCGGCGAGGTCGATGAGGCTCCGCGCGTCGGCGACGGACGTCGCGATCGGCTTCTCGACGAGCAGGTCCCGGCCGCTGCGCAGGATGCGTGCGCCCAACTCGCCGTGCGTCTCGCTCGGGGTCGCCAGGACGACGGCGTCCACGCCGGCCAGCGCCTCGTCGAGGTCGGTCGTGTACTGCGCGCCGATGGCCTTGGCCAGGGTGGCGGCCCGCTGGGGGTCGGGGTCGCAGACGGAGGTGACGGTGACGTCCGGCGTGGAGAGGGCCACCCGGCCGTGGTTCGCGCCCATGATGCCCGCGCCGATGATCGCCAAATTAGGCATTGAACGCACCTCGTACGGCCTCGATCACCTGGTCGACGTCGTCGTTGGCCAGGTGCTGGTGGACAGGAAGGGAGAGCGCCTCCTCGGCGGCGCGCAGGGCACGAGGGGTGTCGTCCGTGCCGATCTGCGGGTGACCCACGTAGCAGTCGTAGTGGTGCATGAGGCGGGGGTAGTACAGACCGTAGCCGATCTGCCGCTCGTCGAGCCGCTTGCCGAGGTCGTCGCGGCTCAGTGGCGCGTCGGCGCCGATCCGCACCGTGTACTGGTGCCAGACGTGGCTGCGTCCCGCCGGCACCGACGGGGTGGTCAGACCGGGCAGGTCGGCGAGGCCGGCGGTCAGCTTCGCGGCGTTCTCGGCCCGACGGGCGGTGGTCTCGGCGAGCCGGCCGACCTGCGGCACGGCGATGGCCGCCTGTAGGTCGGTCAGTCGCCAGTTGTGCCCCGGCGCCTCGTACTGGTACCGCACCCGCATGCCCTGGTTGCGCAGCAGCCGCAGCCGGTCGGCGATGGCGTCGTCGGAGGTGGTGATC
>NZ_JAGPXZ010001060.1:0-1586 GCF_018070305.1 Micromonospora sp. M51
GGTCAACTCGCTGCGGGAGCTGGAGCAGACGTTCCAGGTCCTGGCCCTCGCGCTGACCACCGTCGCGATCATGGTCGCCGGGTCCGGCGCGGCACTCGGCTGGTACGCCACCCGGCACGGGCTGCGCCCGCTGACCGCTGTCGCCGACGCGGCCGAGAAGATCGCGGCCGGCGACTTCACCGCCCGCCTCGACACGGCCACCGACCCCGACCTGACCCGCCTGTCCTCCTCGTTCAACCAGATGGTCGACCGCCTCGCCCACCGCATCGAACGGGACCGCCGGTTCGCCGCCGACGTCAGCCACGAGCTGCGCTCGCCGTTGCAGACCCTCGCCGCGGCGGCCAGCGTCCTGGCCCGCCGTCGGGAACACCAGGACGAACGGACCGCCATCGCGGCCGGGCTGGTCGCCGACGAGATCGACCGTTTCCAGCGGCTCGTCAACGACCTGATCGACCTGGCCCGCAGCGACCAGCCCGCACACCGGGCGCCCGTGGACGTCGTGGGGCTGGCCCGCGACGCCTGCCGCGCCCTCGACCTGCCCACGACGCTCGTCCAGCTCGCCCCCGACGTGCCGGCGACGTGGCTGGTGGAGCGGCGCCGCGTCGCGCAGGTCCTGGCGAACCTGCTCGACAACGCGGTGACCTACGGGGGTGGTCCCGCCGGCGTCCGGCTGGGTCGCGACGGTGCCGCCGGAGTCATCGAGGTCGATGATGACGGACCGGGCGTGCCCGTCGAGGACCGCGAGGCGATCTTCGACCGGTTCGTTCGGGGGCGAGCGGCGCACACCCGCGGCACCGGCGACGGCACCGGGCTCGGGCTCGCGCTGGTCGCGCAGCACGCCGCGGCACATGGCGGACACGTGACCGTCGGCGACCGGCCCGGCGGCGGCGCCCGCTTCCGCGTCACCCTGCCGGGGAGCCTGCCGTGAAACATCGTCATCTCGTCGTCCTGGCGGTTGCCGCATCGCTGACCGGCTGCAGCATCCCGACCGATGACGCCCCCCGGGTGGTGCAGGCACCGCAGGGGCCATTCCAGAGCTCCGCGTCCGCCGACACGAGCGCGCCGGTCGGCCCGGCCGCCGAGACGCTCTGCTTCGTGCGGGACAACCGGATCATCTCGTTCGTCCGGCGGGTCGACCGGCCACCCACCGTCGAGGAACAACTGCGCCATCTGCTGGCCGGACCCACGGCGGCCGAGCGTGACACGGACCTGACCACCGCGCTGGCGGGAGCGGTCAACGCCGCCGGGGTCACGGTCACCGGCACCGAGGCCCGCGTCGTGGTCGACAAACCTGGTGAGGATGCCGGCCGCAGCGACGAGGTCCTCGCGTTCGGGCAGATCGTCTGCACCCTCACCAGCCGTGACGACGTCACCACCGTCACGTTCTCCCGTGACGGCCGGCCGCTCCGGGTGCCCCGCGCGGACGGTTCACTGTCCGAACAGCCGCTGACCCGCGTCGACTTCGCCCCGTTGATCGCCCCTCGTTGACAGCCGTCCCGCACCACCCCCGGCACGGGCACTGCGCCGGGGGTGGTGCGGGCGGGCCCGGCATGGCGCCGAGCCCGCCCGTCTCAGCTGATCAGGCG
>NZ_JAGPXZ010001061.1:0-1586 GCF_018070305.1 Micromonospora sp. M51
ACGGCGACGTGTACGGCGATCAGACCTCCTACCTGGCGACCTTCGCCTACGACGACGAGTCCGGCGGCTCGGAGCACGCGCTGGTGGCCCTGGTGGACCACAACATCGGCATCACCAAGGACATCTTCGTGGGCGGGCCGGCCGAACGGATCCTGGACCAGGTCCGGCAGATGTGCGCCGACGACGAGTTGACCTGGTTCCGTACCGAAGATCCGGCCCGGCTCCGGGGCGAGGTGGCGCGTCATCTGGCGGTCACCGACGACCTGGGCGAGTTGCCCGGTGAGGGCTCGCTCGCCACCGACCGGGCGTTGGTCGGTGCCCGGCTGGCGATGCTGCCCACCGCGGCCGGTCCGACCGGCCCGGCGGAGGTCGAGCCGCTCTCCGCTGCCGAGCGCACGGACCTGGTCCGGCGGTTCCTCGCCGCGCCGGAAGCCGTCCGGTTCGGGCTGGACGCCGTCGACGGCCCCGAGTTGGCCTCCCTGCACTTCTGCCTGAGCCTGCTGCTGGACCACTCGGCGAGCTTCCCGGACGCCGATCCGATGCGCTGGAGCCCGGCGGTGTCCGGGCTCTTCCTGCTCGACTGGGTGCACCGCCGGGCCGTGCTGGACATGGACGACGCGGCGATGCTGCCCCGGGTGCTGCGGGCCTGGGCGCGGTACGCGTCGCGCCAGCGCGGGCTGCCCGAGGCGGCGGTGACGCGCACCGACGAGGCGATCGAGGAGATGGTGCCGGAGTTCGCCCGGCTCTACTCGACAGGTGAGCGGCGCAGCCCGGCCACCGCGGCGGTGGCACAGCTGATGGCCGACGGGGTGGACCCGGACGATCCGGCCGCGTTGGACGCCTGGATCGAGGCGAACCGGCACCGGCTCGCCGACGACGGCGCCTGACCGTGTCCCGGGGGTGGGTGGCTCCGCGCCGCCCGCCCTCGCGGCGGCCCGCGACGCCTCCCCGGTCACTGAGCGGCCCGCGACCCGCCTCGGTCGCTGGGTGGCGGGTCAGCGCAACGGGCCGAAGACCACAGCGGCGATCAGCGCGCCGAGCACACCACCGGCCAGCACCTGCGGCACCGTGTGGTCGCGCAGCCGTACCCGGGACCAGCCGACCACCGCCAGCAGCGGTGCGGCCGCGACCAGCCGCGTCCCGAAGGTCAACATCAGGATGACCAGCGTGCCGGCGGCCACCGCCGAGTGGATCGACATCTTCCACCAGTGGCTGACCGACACGGCGACGACGAGGCCGACCAGCCCGGCCACCGCCAGCGCCAGCACCGGGCGGGGCGCGCCGAGCACGGCGAGCAGGGCGAGCCCTGCGGCGACCGAGCCGAGGCCGACGAGCAGCGGCGCGCGGCGCTGCTCCCGGCGGCCGACGTGGTGGTCGGTGAGCCGGCCACGGCGTACCCCGCCGACGATGTAGGCGAACGGAATGCCGGTGACGAAGAGCGTGGCGAGCAGCCCCCAGACGAGACCCTGACCGGGGCGGTTCGCGCTGTGCCAGCTCACCGTGAGCATCAGCAGCGACACGAGCACCGCCGGTGCGGTCACCTCGGTGACCAGCCGGGCGATCCACAGCCCCGGCCCGGGTCGGGT
>NZ_JAGPXZ010001062.1:0-1584 GCF_018070305.1 Micromonospora sp. M51
CCCCCGTGATCCTGCAGGTGCTGCAGGGCATCATCGGTGGCTGAGGGCATCGATCATGGTCGACTGGATGATGAATGGCCTGGTGGAATGGCTCGCCGAGCGGCTACAAGACCTGCTCGGCGGACTCCTGGCCTATCTGACGTCGTGGATGTTCCTGTCGCCGGACGTCACCGTCTTGCCGCAGGTGCAGACCATCGCCGCGAAGAGCGCGATGGTCGTCAACGTCTGCTACATCCTCGCGCTACTGACCGCCGGCGTCGTGACGATGACCAGCAGTTCGTTCGAGATGCGATACGGCGTCAAGGAATTACTGCCACGCCTCGTCGTCGGGTTCATCCTGTCGAACTTCGCGGTCCCGCTCTGCGCCGTGCTCATCTCTGTCGCCAACGCGTTGACGGTTTCCATGGTCGGCACCGCGGCGCCGACCACACAAGCGGTCACGATGGCCCGCACCCACGTGGCCGCCGCCCTCATCGACCCCGCCAACGCCCTCGTCGCCCTGATCATCGGGCTGCTGATCGTCGGGCTGATGTTCACCCTCGTCACCGGTTGGGTCGTCCGCGTTGCGGTGCTGGTCATCCTGGCCGGGCTCGCCCCGGTCGCGCTGGCCTGCTATGGCCTGCCCTGGACGCAACCCACCGCCGACCTGTGGTGGCGCAGCCTGCTGGGCTGCCTCGGCACGGCCGTGCTGCAGGCCGTCGCGTTCTCCAACGGCATCCAACTGCTCACCGACCCGGACGCGAGCATTCCGGTCCTGATCGGCCTGCCGAGCTCAGACGTACTGAACCTGCTGCTGGTCGGGGTGGTTCTGTGGATAACGGTCAAGATCCCCGGGATGATGCGCCGCTACGCAATGGGCAGGGGCTCGCCGAACATCGGCGGGGTTCTGCTACGGGCAGTGGTTATCCAGGGCATCACCCGTCGTCGCCCGCTTGGTGGGCCGGGACGTGCCGCCTTGCGAGGTGGGCGATGACGATCGAGGACAACGTTCCGCGTGCCGTCGTCCCGGCCAACGTCAACGAGCCCGACCGTATCGCGTTCGGGCTGACGTTCAGACAACTGGGCATCGTCGGCGGCGCCGGCCTCGTCGGGTTCGGTGTCTACCGCACGTTCGGGCAACTACTGCCGCAACTGGCGTGGATCGTCGCCGGAGCGATCGTGTTCGCGGTGGCGGTAGTGGTGGCGCTCGGCCGCCGTGACGGCCTGCCGCTGGACGTGTGGCTGCGGCACGGGTTCGTACTCAGTCGCAAGCCGCGCACTCTCGCCCCTGGTGCAGCTCGGGCCAGCTCGATCGCGGTCGTGGCCGGCAATCCGAGCCTTCCGGCGCCGCTGCGTTCTCCCGTCACGGCGGTCAGCCCGACCGGACTTCTGACCAGTGAGGGCCGCGGCAAGGTCCTGATCGCCTGCGGCACCACGAATATCCACCTGCGCACCGGCGGTGAACAGGGCGCGCTGCTGGAAGGGTTTGGCCGGTTCCTCAACAGCCTGACCGGGCCGGCGCAGATCGTCGTGGCGGCGCAGCGGCACGACCTGACCGTCTACGCGCAGGCGACTGTCGACCACGCGCTGCGGCTCGCGCACCCG
>NZ_JAGPXZ010001063.1:0-1577 GCF_018070305.1 Micromonospora sp. M51
GTGCTCCCGGCCTTGATCACGATGCCACCCCGCTTCTGCCGCATGACCATAGTGCCGTCCTTCATGGCCATCTCGTGCAGTTCCATCGAGGACAGGGCGGTGGTGGCACCCGTCACCGTGACATCGACGTCGCCGTCGTTGACCAGGGTGCCGAAGGCCGCCGTCATGCCCTTGTCGGCGGCCTTCACCCACGGGTCACGAATGCCGAGCACGCCGGCGTCCGGGCCGGCCGAGATCGACACCGACGGGCCCGCCTGCGCGGTCGCCGGAGAGTCGGACGAGCCGCAACCGGCGGCACCCATCGTCAGGACCGCGGCGGCGAGGACGGCGGTCGAGCGGCGGCGTGGGCCGAGCGGGCTGGTGCTGAGCATGTGTTCTTCCTCCGATGATTGCTGCTGGCTGGTAGGTCGGCCGCAGCACGGAGAAAGTTCCAGGCTCAGGGCACGCCGATCGTGTACTCGGCGGTGTGTACCTTCCCGTCGACCTGGAAGTCGAAGAAGGCCCGGTACCGCCCTGAACTCGGCGTGGTCAGCCAGAACTTGACGGTCCCGTCGACCAGCTCCTGCTCGGGGTGGACGTGCACGTAGCCGAGGTCGCCCTCCCGCACGACGACCAGGTGCCCGTACGCGCCCAGGTACCGCTCCAACTGGGCGGGTGTAGCGGCGCTGGTGACCTGGAAGTGGATCGGCGCCGTCACCCCCACCGTCGGGGTGCCGGTCATCGACACGGTGAACGGACCAGCCGCCGCCTGTGCCTGCGGCGGCGGCAGCGCGGCCGGGGTGTGCGCGCCGGGCACCGTGTGGTCGACGCCCAGCACCAGGGGCTGCTGGCTGCCGTTGGCGGTGGTGACGGAGAAGTCGGCGTAGACGCGGTAGCCGCCGGGTCGGGCCAGCGTCAGCGGGACGCTCCAGGTGCCGTCGGGTGCCATCGTCGGGTGCAGGTGATGGTAGCCGGTCAGGTCCCGGCCCACCACGATCAGGTGCAACGGCTTGTCGTGCACGACCGCGAAGCGGGTCGCCGGCTGCCGGTCGGTGCCGACGATGCGGAAGCGGTAGTCGGCGCGTACCCCGGCGGGTTGGGTTCGTTCCAGCGGTTGCAGCGTGAAGCCGGCGGCGCTGACGGTCGTCCCGGTGGCAAGCGTCTCGCCTGTTCCGCTGTCGCCCCGGTGCGTGTGCGGCCCGGTGCCCGCCGGGTGTTGGTGTCCGTCGGTCGCGGACACCGCCGGGCCGGAGGCGGGCGGACCGCCCGCCGGCTGCCGGGCGGTGTTGGCGGCCGGGCCCTCGTTGCCGCTGATGCGCGCCAAGCCGAACCCGCCGAGCAGGGCCAGCACCAGGGCACCGACGAACAGTGCCAGCCCGGTGTTGCTCAGCCGGGACCGGGGCGTCGCGCTGGCGAGGTCCGGGTCCGGCGACGCTCCGGGGTCGGCGGGCGGTCGAGTGTCCGAGGTCTGCGTACCGTTGCCGGTCGTCGCGGCGGCCCGGTCTGCGTCGGTTCTGCCACCGACCGCCCTGCCGCCGCCAGTCTTGGCAGCGGCGGTCCTGCTACCGGCGCCCTTGGTGCCGGGGGTCCTGGTTCCG
>NZ_JAGPXZ010001064.1:0-1576 GCF_018070305.1 Micromonospora sp. M51
CCGGCAGCCCGGCACCGACGGCGAGTTGCGCGAGGGTCGACCCGGCCAGGCAGAGCACCGGCAGCTCGGGGTCGTAGCCGGTGACCGCCGCGACCACCGCCGCCGCCTGGGATTCGTCGATGCTGGCCGCGTGGTAGAGCGCGCCGTGCGGCTTGAGGTAGCGGACCCGGGTGCGGAACAGCCGGCAGAACGCGTCCAGCGCCCCGAGCTGATAGGTCACCTCGTCGCGGAGCTCGGCGAAGTCGTACGCGATGTGCCGCCGGCCGAAGCCGGCCAGGTCGCGGTAGCCGACCTGCGCGCCCACCGCCACCCCACGGTGCGCGGCGCCCTCGCAGACCCGCCGCATGGTGGACGGGTCGCCGCCGTGGAAGCCGCAGGCGACGTTGGCGGAGGTCACCAGGTCCAGCAGCGCGTTGTCGTCGCCGAGTCGCCAGATGCCGAATCCCTCGCCCAGGTCAGCGTTGAGGTCCATGGAATCTGACGGTAGTACCTGGCCGTGCCTGCGCGAGCGCTGTCACGTCGGTGACCACCCCGATGACGGGGTATCCGCCGGTGGTCGGATGGTCCGCGAGGAAGATCAGGGGTTGTCCGTCCGCCGGCACCTGTACCGCGCCGAGCACGATGCCCTCGCTGGGGAGTTCGCCGGCGACCGCGCGGGGCAGCGGCGCGCCGGCGAGGCGCGCGCCGACCCGGTTGCTCACCGGGCTGATGGTGTACGCGCTGCCGAAGAGCCGGTCGAACGCAGTCGGCGTGAACCAGTCCTCGCGGGGGCCGGGGCCGAGCGTCAGGTGCAGCTCCGGCTCGGGGTGGGCGCAGCTGGTCGAGTCGACCGGCGCGGGTGCGGCGACCGGTTCGCCCAGTGGCAGCCGGTCGCCGTCCCGCAGCGCAGGTGGGCCGAGCCCGGAGAGGGTGTCGGTGGCCCGGCTGCCGAGCACCGGTGGCACGTCGATGCCGCCCGCGACCGCCAGCCAGCTCCGTACGCCCCGTCGGGCGGGGCCGATCCGCAGCACCGTGCCGGCCGGCACGCTGAGCGGGCGTCCGGTGTCACCGGGCCGAGCACCCGCCTGGACCGGGACCTCGGCACCGGTGACCGCGACAGTGGTGGCCCGGGTCAGCCGCACTGTGCAGCCGGTCAGGGTGATCTCCAGGCCGGCCGCGTGCTCCGGGTTGCCGACCAGCCGGTTGGCCAGCCGCAGGGCGGCCGGGTCGAGGGCGCCGGAGCGGGGTACGCCCAGGTGCGCCCAGCCGGGCCGGCCGAGGTCCTGCACTGTGGTGAGCGCGCCGGCGCGGAGCACCTCGATGGCGCCCGGGTGGGTCACGCCGCCACCATCCGGACGGTGGTGCCCGGGTTGAGGCGGGCCGGCGGATCGGCGGCGACGTCGAACAGCACCAGGTCGGTCCGGCCGACCAGCTGCCAGCCGCCGGGCGACGCGCCCGGATAGATGCCGGCGTACGGGCCTGCCAGCGCGACCGAGCCGGCCGGGACCCGGGGTCGGGGCGGGGCCAGCCGGGGCAGCGCCAACTCGGCGGGCAGCCCGGACAGGTAGGGAAAGCCGGGGGCGAAGCCGCAGAACGC
>NZ_JAGPXZ010001065.1:0-1573 GCF_018070305.1 Micromonospora sp. M51
ACCCGGGACAGCCCGCCGAGCACGCCGGAACGCTCCGAGCGGTACATCCCGCCCAGCTCGGCGATCCGCAACGGCAACTCCCGGTAGGAGCGGCCCCGCGCCCGGAAGACCAGCGCGTGGTGCGGGCAGAGCGCCGGCCGGAGCACGAACTCGTCGTCGGCGCTCAGCCGCATCGGCGGGAACATGTCGTCGGCGAAGTAGCCGAGATGACCGGAGAGTTCGAAGAGTTCCCGCTTACCCAGCGGCGGCGAGTAGACGTGCTGGTGTCCGGAGCGGCGCTCCAACTCCCGGACGTACTCCTCGACGGCGTGCCGGGCGGCGGCGCCCGCCGGCAGCCAGATCGGCAGGCCGGCGCCGGCCAGCGGATCGGAGACGAAGAGGTCCAGCTCGCGGCCGAGCCTACGGTGGTCGATCATGTCGGGCTCCTGGATCGGGTACGACCCGGAGGCGACCTGAGCTCCGTTCGGCGCACTGCCCTCGGGGGCGGATCGCCCCGGGGCCTGGTCGACGGTGGTTACGTCAGAGCGGCGCGCCGGGGATTCCCGGCGTCGTGGTCTGCACTACCGCGCTGCGCATGGGGCGACCGTACCCGCGCGACGATCGGGGACGCACCTGGATTTACGGGGTGGGCCGCCGGCGCGGGACCCGCCGGCGGCCCTGGCGGCCGAATCGTCAGGAACGGGGGACCCGACGGGCGTGGCCGCGCCGACAACGGTACGCCGACGAACGCCGATCCGCCGCCCGCCTCGAACGGGTGGACCGCCCTCCGAACCCGTCACCCGGCAGCGATCAGTCTCGTTGCAGCTGGGTGGCCCAGTGGTGTCGACGGTCACGACGGGCCGGGGCCCTCCACGGTGACGCCGGACACGACGTCAGGCTCAAGACACCCAATCGGCCGCATCCGGCGAGGTGGCAGGCGTGCCCGAACTTCTGACTGACGTCGCGTCGCCGACGTGGGCGTACCTGGTACTGCTCGCTCTGCTGATCGCGGACGCCTTCGTACCGGTGATACCCACCCAGATCGTCATGATCACCAGTGGTGCGCTCACCGTCTACGGCGGGCTCAGCCTGCCGGTCACCATCGCCGTCGGCGCACTCGGCGTGTTCGCCGGTGACCTGGCCTGCTACCTGCTCGGACGCAGCGCGCCGGACCGGCGCCCGCCCCGGCACGCCGAACTGAGCCGCGCCCGCCGGGTGGCCAGCCGGGTCACCCAGGGGCTGCGACAACCCGGGCCGATGGTCATCCTGCTCTGCCGGTTCGTGCCCGGCGGCCGGATGGCGGCCTGCTTCTCGGCCGGGCGCAGCCGCTACCCCTACCGCCTGTTCGTGCTCTACGAGGCCGTCGCCGCACTGGGTTGGGCCACCTACGGCGCCCTGGTCGGGCACCTCGGAGGCACCGCGCTGACCGAGTCGGCGTGGCGGCTGGCCATCATCGCCACCGCCGCGGCGGCCGGCTTCGCCGCGGCCGGCTGGGCCATGACCCTGGTCAGCGCCCGCCACGCCCGCGCCGCAGCCACAGTCGACGTCCCCATCGACTGAGTGTCGCAACCTTCGCGATCTTGCACTTACTGTC
>NZ_JAGPXZ010001066.1:0-1560 GCF_018070305.1 Micromonospora sp. M51
TGAGGGTGCCGAGCAGCGGGCCGAGCAGCGTGGTGCGCAGCAGCGGCTCCTCCTCGGACAGTGGGTTGGCCAGCCGCACCGCGGGCCGACGCGGGTCGTCGGCCGGCAGGCCGAGCTGGTCTGCCAGCTCCGGCGACACGAAGGGGTGCGCGAGCACCTCCACGTACCCCCGCTCGGCCAGCGAGTCGGCGACGGCCCGGCGGCGACGCTGCCGGGGGGTCAGACCACGACCGGGGGGCGCGGTCGGCAGCACCGACGGCACCTTGTCGTACCCGTCGAGGCGGACCACCTCCTCGACCAGGTCGGCCGGGTCGGTCAGGTCGGGCCGCCAGGTCGGCGGGGTGACGCTCAGCACCGTCCCCACGCCGCTGGCCACACCGACCACGCCCGGGTCCTCGGACAACCGGTCCGCGCCCTGCGCGACGGTGCAGCCGACCCGCTCCAGCAGGGCGACCACCCGCGCCGGCGGGTACTCGACGCCGACCCGCCGGGTCGGCAGGTCCGCCGGCAGGCTGATCGGGGTACGCGGACGGACGTGGTCGATGTCCAGGATCTCCGCGCTCGGGGTGCCCCCGCCGTGCTCGGTGAGCAGCCGCACGGCACGCTCCAGCGCGACCAGCGCCACGGCCGGGTCGACGCCCCGCTCCCAGCGCTTCGCGGCCTCGCTGAACAGCTTGTGCCGGCGGGCGGTCCGCCCGACCATCGCCGGGTCCCAGTGCGCCGCCTCGAAGAGCACGTTCGTGGTGCCGCCGGTGACGACCTCGCTGGTCTCGCCGCCCATCACCGCCGCCAGGGAGATCGGCCCAGTGTCGTCGCAGATCACCATGTCGTCGGCGGTGAGCACCCGGTTGACGCCGTCGAGGGTGGTCAGCTTCTCCCCCGCCTCGGCGCGGCGGACCACCAGCGGCCCGACGATCCGGTCGGCGTCGAACGCGTGCATCGGCTGGCCCAGCTCCAGCATCACGTAGTTGGTGATGTCCACCGGCAGCGAGATGCTGCGGATGCCGGCGGTGACGAGCCGCTGGGCCATCCACGACGGGGTGGGCGCGGTCGGGTCGACCCCGCGGACCAGGCGGGCGGTGAACCGGTCGCAGCCGACCGGGTCGCGGACCTCCACCGGGTACGCGGGCGTCTCGGTGCCGCCCGGTGCCGGCGTCAGGGCCGGGTCGCGCAACGGCACCTCGAACGCGTGCGACAGCTCCCGGGCCAGGCCGCGCAGGCTCAGCGCGTACCCCCGGTCGGGGGTGATCTCCAGATCGAGCACGACGTCGTCCAGGCCGACCACCGGGCGCGCGTCGTCACCCGGCTTGGCCGTCACGTCCGGCCCCAGCACGATGATGCCGGAGTGGTCGTCGCCCAGGCCCAGCTCCTTGGCCGAGCAGATCATGCCCGCCGAGTTGTGCCCGTACGTCTTGCGGGCGCCGATGGCGAAGCCGCCGGGCAGCACGCCGCCGGGCAGGATCACCACCACCCGGTCACCGACGGCGAAGTTGCGCGCCCCGCAGACGATCTCCTGCGGGTCACCGGTGCCGTTGGCGGCACCCACGTCGACCCGGCAGA
>NZ_JAGPXZ010001067.1:0-1548 GCF_018070305.1 Micromonospora sp. M51
GGGCGCTGACCGCGCTCATCGCGTTCGGCCGCACGCTCAGCCCCGCCCACAGCGACGACGACGAACCAGCCGACAGCCCAAGGCCGGTCCCGGACCAGGCCGACCCCGAGGACGACAAGCCGGGCTACGCCAAGGCGTACGACGCGGACCCGACCGAGACCTCCGACGACGCTCAGGCGGTCGACGCGGACCCGGCAAAGGCGGACCCGGCTCGCTGACCCGGCGTCGGGCCGGTGTCCGGCGGTCCCGGCCGGTGTCCGGCGGTCCCGGCCGGCGTTCGACGTCAGGCGGTCCCGGCCGGTGCGCGGTGTTCGACGGTCCCGGCCGGTGTCGGCTCAGGTGGCGGCGCGGAGCAGTTGGTCCAGCTCCGTCACGTCGTACCACTCCAGCTCGTGATCCTCGGCGCCGTCGACGGTAAACTGGGCGTCGGGGTCACCAGCCGCCGCCTCGGCCACCACGTCGGCCGCCGCGCCGATCTCCTCGACCGCGTCCGCGCCGTCCACGTGGATGGCCGCCACCGCGCCCACCGGCACGGCACCGGTCAACGCCACAGTGCTGGAGCCCAAGTCACCGTCGCCACGCCCGATCGCCCCCGACGGCAGGTCGACCGAGACGACGACGCGACGGCGGGGCGCGCTCGGGTCGGCCCGCAGCAGGTGCAGGGCGTCCTGCGCAGCCCGGGTGAACGCGACGTACTCCAACTCCTCCTCGTCGCCCTCCGCGTACCACTCGCGAAGCGCCGGGGTCACGGCGTGCGCCTGGTCGGCGGCGAGCCCCTCCTCACGCAGCCGAGCCAGCATCGGTACGGTCGCCGGCACGTACACCCGGACAAGCTCGTCGGTCACCGGTCGTCTCCCCGCGTCGTCCTCCACCGGCGGCCGCCGGCACGGGCGCAGATCATGCCGCACGCCGTGACCGTCATACACCTCGCCTCCGGCCGGAGGAAGCTCCCGCCCGGTGTGTCTCGCGCTGCCGGTCGGCCGCCGAACCGGGCCGGTGCTGGGCGGTCAGCGCTGTCGGTGGCAAACTGAGCCAAACGACATCAACACCGGGAGTTCCTGTGGAGCCGAGGTTCCTGCTGCTCTCCGACGTGGCTGCCGAGCTCAACGTGTCGGATTCGCAGGTCTACCACATGGTGCGCAGCGGCGAACTGCCGGCGATCAAGATCGGCGGGCGCGGCCAGTGGCGCGTCGAGCGGACCCGCCTGGAAGAGTACATAACGCGCAAATACGACGAAACTGCGGACTGGGTGCAGAGCAATCCGCTCATCGACAGGGACCCCGAGTAGCGGCCCAGCCCATCCGGTCGGGCCCGCCGGCCCGCCTGGCTGCCGCCCACGTCCCGACCAGACCGCCTGCCGCTCGCGCCGCGCTGGCCGAGCCGCCTGCCTGCCGCTCACGCCACGGCCGTGCCTGCCCGCCGCCCACGTCACGACCAGCCCGCCAGCCGCTGGCGCCCCGCTGACCGAGTCACCTGCCTGCTGCTCGCGTCACGACCAGCCCGCCAGCCGCTCGCGCCGCGCCGGCCGAGTCACCTGCAGCCCACGTC
>NZ_JAGPXZ010001068.1:0-1544 GCF_018070305.1 Micromonospora sp. M51
CGCGCGGGCTGGCTGTTCGCGCTCCCCGGCCGGTACGGGTGTCTCCTACGGGTTCGAACACGTGACCAGCGCACCGACCACGCTGGCGCTGCTGCCGCTCGGCTACGCCGACGGGCTGCCCCGGGTCGCGGGTGGGCGCGCCTCGGTGTGGCTCGGCGGTCGGCGGTGCCCGATCGTCGGACGCATCGCCATGGACCAGTGCGTGGTCGACGCCGGCGATCTTCCCGTGACGATCGGCGACCCGGTGGTGGTGTTCGGCCCCGCCGAGGGTGACCACCACCCTCCGACCGTCGTCGAGTGGGCCCGTTGGGCCGACACCAACCCACACGAGATCTTGACCGGCATCGGGGCTCGGGTGGCCCGCGACCACCTCGACGGAAGGGCACGGAAATCATGACAACGCGACTGGCGGTCCTCTACGGCGGGCAGAGCGGCGAGCACGAGGTGTCCTGCCGCTCGGCGGCGAGCATCCTCGCCCACCTGGACCGTGAGCGGTACCAGGTCACCGAGGTCCTCATCGACCGCGACGGCGGGTGGCACGTCGGCGGTCGACCGACGCCACTTCCCGCGGCGTTGCGTGTGCTGCGCGCCCAGGACGTGGTGTTCCCCGCCCTGCACGGCCCGTACGGCGAGGACGGCACCGTGTCGTCGCTGCTGGAATGGCTCGGCGTGCCCTACGTCGGCAACGGTGTGTTCGCCAGCGCCGCCGGCATGGACAAGGGCGTCACCAAGCGGCTCCTCGCGGCGGAGGGCCTGCGGGTCAGCCCGGGGGTGACAGTGCGTCCCGGCGAGGAACTGTCGCCCGATGACCAGCGCCGGCTGCAGCTGCCGGTCTTCGTGAAACCGGCCCGGGCGGGTTCGAGCCTGGGTGTGGTCAAGGTCGACGACTGGGCGGGGGTTCCCGCCGCGCTGGAGCAGGCCCGTCAGGTCGACCCGAAGGTGCTCATCGAGCAGGGCGCGCGCGGACGCGAGATCGACGTGGCCGTCCTCCAGCACCCGGACGGGCGGGTGCAGGCCGGCCCGCCGCTGGAGATCAGGGTGAGCGGCGCGGGTTTCTTCGACTACGACGCGAAGTACGACGGCGGGGCGACCTTCCAGATTCCGGCCCCGCTCGACGCGGCGACCACCGAGGTGCTCCAGGACCGTGCGATCCGCGCCTTCCAGGCCCTCGACTGCCGCGGGCTGCTGCGGGTCGACTTCTTCCTGCCCGCCGAGGGGTCGCCCGAGCCCATCGTGAACGAGGTCAACACCTTCCCCGGCTTCACCGCCGCGTCACAGTTCCCGCAGATCTGGCAGCAGGCCGGTATCGGGTTCGCCGCCCTGATCGACATCCTGATCTCCGGCGCGCTGGCCGATCAGGACCACCGCCACCACAGCGTCCTGCCCCGGCAGGCCCGAGCTGTCGCCCTGGTGAGAGGCGGTGGGGCCCGGTCACCTGGCGGGACACCGGCGGGCTGGCTGGGCACCGTCGGACCCGACGATGGTGACCGGGCCCGAGCTTGCCACCACGCCGGCCTGGGCGGCGGCGTCGGACACCGTACAGA
>NZ_JAGPXZ010000107.1:0-12104 GCF_018070305.1 Micromonospora sp. M51
TGAGCCGTTGCAGCACCTGACCGGTCGGGCCGGGTTCCGGCACCTGGAGCTGTCGGTCGGCCCGGGTGTCTTCGTGCCCCGGCCGGAGACCGAGCTGCTGGCCGGCTGGGGCATCGAGCAGGCCCAGGGTCGGCCGGAGCCGCTGGTGGTGGACCTGTGCAGCGGCTCGGGCGCGATCGCCCTGGCGGTGGCCCAGGAGTTGCCGGCGGCGCGGGTGATCGCTGTGGAACGGTCCCCGGCGGCGCTGACCTGGCTGCGGCGCAACGCGGCGGAGCGGGCGGCGGCGGGGGACCGGCCGATCGAGGTGGTCGAGGCCGACGTGACCGCGCCGGACCTGCTGGCCGAGCTGGTGGGCCGGGTGGACGTGCTGCTGTGCAACCCGCCGTACGTGCCGGACGACGTGGTGGTCCCGCCCGAGGTGGCCGGGCACGACCCGGCGGAGGCGGTCTTTGGTGGCGCGGACGGTCTGGTGGTGATCCGGCCGGTCGTCGCCCGGGCGGCGGTGCTGTTGCGCCCTGGAGGCGTGCTCGGCGTCGAGCACGACGACACCCACGGGGTGGCGGTGCCCGGGCTGCTCGCCGAGGACGGCGGCTTCACCGCCGTGGCGGAGCATCCGGACCTCACCGGGCGTCCCCGCTTCGCGACCGCGTCCCGACGGGCGGACGGCCAGCGGGCCTAGATCGGGGCGGCGTGGCAGACTGACTCCTCGTGATGCTCTACGACTGCCGGTCGCCCGCCGATCGGGACCGCGGCATCGCTGCGGCGATCGAGGCGGTCAAGAACGGCGAGCTGGTTGTTCTTCCGACCGACACGGTGTACGGGATCGGCGCGGACGCGTTCACCCCGTACGCGGTGAAGGCGCTGCTGGATGCCAAGGGCCGGGGTCGGCAGATGCCGCCGCCGGTGCTGATCGGCTCGCGGCACACCCTCGACGGGTTGGTCTTCTCGCTGCCCACCGCCGCCCGGGACCTGGTGGAGGCGTTCTGGCCCGGTGCGTTGACGATCGTGGTCGAGCACTCGCCGAGCCTGCAGTGGGACCTGGGCGACAAGACCGGCACGGTGGCGGTGCGGATGCCGCTGCACCCGGTGGCGTTGGAGGTGCTGCGCGAGACCGGCCCGATGGCGGTGTCGTCGGCGAACAAGACCGGCCAGCCGGCCGCTGTCACCGCCAACGAGGCGCGTGATCAGCTCAGCTACTCGGTGCGGGCCTATCTGGAGGCCGGGCCGTGCCCGGACCCGGTGCCCTCCACGATCGTGGATCTGACCGGTGAGGTGCCGCAGCTGTTGCGGGCCGGGGCGATCCCTCTGGAGAAGCTGCGCGACGTGGTTCCGGATCTCGTCGACGGTCGGGCGGTCTGAGTGCCCCCGTTCACGGTTCTGCACGTGTGCATGGGCAACATCTGCCGCTCGCCGATGGCGGAGCGGCTGCTCGCGCTGGCGGTGCGGGAGCGCCTGACCCGGCGTGCGCAGGACCCGGCCCAGGCCGAGGAACTGGTGCACAGCCACAGCGCCGGCACGGGTGGCTGGCACGCGGGCGAGGAGATGAACCCGCCGGCGGCACGGCAGGTCACCGGCCGTGGCGGGGACGTGGCCGGGTTCGCGGCGCGCAAGCTGCGCTCGGACCACATCGACGCCGCCGACCTGGTCCTGACCGCCACCGCCGACCAGCAGGAGTACGTGGTGGCGCTCCGCCCGGACGCGGCGGCCCGCACGTTCGTGCTCGGCGAGTTCGGTCGGCTGCTGGCGGCGGTGGACGCCGCCGCGCTGCCGCCGGGTGACGCCACCCCGGAGGCCGTGTACGCCCGGGGGGTGGCAGTGGTGGCGGCGGCCCACGACGCGCGGCTGGGTACTTCGGCGCTGCCCACCGATGACCTGGACGACCCGTGGGGTCGTGGCGACCAGTGCTTCAGCCGGGTCGCCGACGAGATCGAGGAGACGGTCCACCCGCTGGCCGGCGTACTGCTGCCCTGAGCGTGGTGCGCGCTGCCGCCCCGGGCGTGGTGCGAGTTTCCTCCGGGTTTGGGGAAAACCCGGGGCTAAAGGGGCGTTCCGGGTCATTCTGAACGGGTCCTAGCGTGACCGGCTCCTGCGGGGAGAGCTGATGATCCGGGCCCAACTCGACAAACTGCTGACCGTGGTGATCGCCGGCGTGCTGGCCGGGCTGGTGCTGGCCGCCGCCGCCCTGCCCGTCGCCCTGGTCTTCGGGATCGGCTTCAGCGCCCTGTCGACGCCGTACTCGGAGCTGCCGAACACACTCCGTACGCCGCCCACCGCGCAGCGGTCCAACCTCTACGCTAACGACGGCACCACCCTGATCACCTCCTTCTACCAGGAGGACCGGGTGGACGTGCCACTGCACGAGGTGGCCCCGGTGATGCGCCAGGCGATAGTGGCCGCCGAGGACGTCCGGTTCTACCAGCACAGCGGGGTCGACCTGCGGGGCGTGGTGCGCGCGTTCACAGTCAACAAACGCGACGGCCAGACCCGGCAGGGCGCCTCCACGCTGACCATGCAGTACGTGCGCAACGTGCTCAGCAACGACCCCCGACTCACCGAGGCCCAACGGGAAGCCGCCACCGAACTCACCACCGTCCGCAAGCTCCAGGAGATGCGGTACGCGCTCGCCCTGGAACGGGAGCTCGACAAGGACGAGATCCTGACCCGCTACCTCAACATCGCCTACTTCGGCGCCGGGGCGTACGGCATCGCGGCGGCCAGCAAGCGGTACTTCTCCCGGTCCCCGGCCGAGTTGACCCTGGCCCAGGCGGCGCTGCTCGCCGGCCTGGTGCGCTCGCCGGACAGCGACGACCCGATCAACGGCGACGCCGACAGCGCGGTGGCCCGGCGGTCGTACGTCCTGGAACGGCTGGTGGAGTCGGGGCAGGTGCCGGCGGACGCGGCAGCGGCAGCGCGCGCCGAACCCCTGCAGCTGCGACCCAGCGAGACCCCGAACGACTGCACCGGGGTGCCCGACGCGCACAACGACTGGGGCTTCTTCTGCGACTGGTTCACCCGCTGGTGGAGCAGCCAGTCCGCGTTCGGGGCGACCGCCGACGAGCGGCAGCGCGCGCTGCGCCGGGGCGGGTTCTCCATCGTGTCGTCGCTGGACCCGGGAGTGCAGCGGGCCACCACCGAGCAGGTGTTGAAGATCTATCCCATGAGCCGGGCCGAGGCGGTGCCCACCGCCGTCGTGCAACCGGGCACCGGGCGGGTGCTGGCGATGTCGGTGAACCGCGCGTACAGCGTGGCGGACAACCCGGTCGGGCAGAAGAACCACCCGAACACCGTCAACCAGTTGATCGCCGGCGGTGGCGCGATCGAGGGATACCAGGGCGGTTCGACGTTCAAGCTCTTCACCCTGCTGGCGGCGTTGGAGTCCGGCCTGCCGCTGTCGACCGAGTTCGTGGCGCCGACCCAGCTGCTCACCCGCTTCCCGGTGACCGGGGCGGCGAGTTGCGACGGCCACTGGTGCCCGGCGAACGCCAGCCCGTCGTCGATGGACGGCCCCCGCACCATGTGGAGCGCGTTCGGCCGCTCGGTGAACACGTACTTCGCCTGGCTCACCGAGAAGGTTGGTGCCGACCGGGTGGTGGAGATGGCCGAGCGGCTCGGCATCGTGCTGCGGGCCAAGTCTGACGCCGAGCTGGCCCGCTACGGCGCGAAGGACTGGGGTCCGTTCACCCTGGGCGTGGCCGCGACCACCCCGCTGGACCTGGCCAGCGCGTACGCCACGGTGGCGGCCGAGGGGACCTCGTGTGCGCCGCTGCCGGTGGTCTCGATCGCCGACTCGAACGGCCGGCCGGTCGACGCCGCCAAGCCGGACTGCCGGCAGGTGCTCGACGCCGACGTGGCGCGGGCGGCCACCGACGCGGCTCGCTGCCCGGTCGGGGACCAGTCGATGTACGGGCGCTGCGACGGTGCCACCGCACCGGGGCTGCGGGCGAAGCTCGGCCGCCCGGTGGCCGGCAAGACCGGCAGCTCGGAACGGTACGAGACGGAGACGGTGGTGGCGTTCACGCCGCAGCTCGCGGTCGCCTCGATGGCCGCCAACCCGGACGATCCCCGCGACGCGGTCGGTCAGGCGGTGCAGGCCCAGATGGTGAACGCGGTCGGTGCGGTGCTGTCCTACGCCCTGCGCGACGAACCGGTCCGCGACTTCGTCCCGCCGAGCGAGCGAACGGCCTTCCAAACCCAACCCCAAGCCGGCAACTAACCCCCCGCACCTGTCACCCCCGCGATCTTGCACTTTCTGCCCAGACAAAAGGCGCGAAAGTTCGTGATTCGACGACAGGAAGTGCAAGATCGCCGGGTAGGGGGGCGGGGCGGGCGACGTCAGCGGGGTTGTTCGGCGTTGCGGGCGATGTTGCGGGCCATCCCGCCGAAGACCACAGCGTGGAACGGGGCCACCGACCCCCAGTAGGCGTGCCCGGCGAGGCCGCGTGGCAGGAAGACAGCGCGTTGCTGGTAGCGGCTGCGGCCGTCGTCGGTGGGTAGCACGCGCATCTCCAGCCAGGCCCGGCCGGGCAGCCGCATCTCGGCACGCAGTCGCAGCAACTCGCCCGGGACGATCTCCTCGACCCGCCAGAAGTCCAGCGCCTCACCGACCTGGAGGCGGTGCGGGTCGCGTCGACCCCGCCGCAGCCCGACCCCACCGACCAGCCGGTCCAGCCAGCCCCGGATCGACCAGGCGAGGGGGAAGGAGTACCAGCCGTGTTCGCCGCCGACGCCCTCGACGACCCGCCAGAGCGCCGCCGGTGGGGCGTCCACCACCCGCTCCCGGACGTCGGTGTAGGCGGTGCCGCCGGACCAGTCCGGGTCGCTGGGCAGCGGCTCGGCGGGCGCGTCCGGGCCGCTCGCGGTGGACCAGCGGGTCTCCACCTGGGCGTCGCGTACCTTGGCCAGCGCAAGCGCCACCGCCTGGTCGAACCCGGTCAGGCCGTCGGGCGGGTCCGGGACGTAGCGGGCGATGTCGTGTTCGTGGGCGACCGCCTCGTGGATCAGGCTCTCCACCAGCGGGCGGGCGATCTTGTTCGGCACCGGGGTGACCAGACCGACCCAGTGCGACGAGAGCGACGGGGTGAGCGGACGGACCGGCACGATGACGCGTCGGCGCAGCTCGGCCACCCGCGCGTAGCGCTGCATCATCTCGCGGAAGGTCAGCACGTCCGGCCCGCCGACGTCGAAGCCCCGGTTGACCTCGGCCGGCAGATCGGCGCAGCCGGCCAGGTAGCGCAGCACGTCGCGGACCGCTATCGGTTGGATCCGGTTGTGCACCCAACGCGGAGTGACCATGACGGGCAGTCGCTCGGTCAGGTAGCGCAGCATCTCGAACGACGCCGAGCCGGACCCGATGATCACCGCGGCCCGGAGCACCGCCGTGGGCACTCCGCTGGCCAGCAGGATCCGGCCCACCTCGGCGCGGGAACGCAGGTGCGGGGACGGCACCTCAGCATCGGAGGCCGGTTCCGGGCCGCCCAGGTAGACGATCCGCCGGACGCCGGCCGCCCGCGCCGCCGCCGCGAAGTTGGTCGCCGCCGCCCGGTCGGCCGCCTCGAAGTCGGACCGGCCCAGCGAGTGCACCAGGAAGTACGCGACGTCCACGTCGGCGAACGCGGCGGCCAGCGTCTCCGGTCGGCTCAGGTCGCCCTCGACGATCTCGGCCGCCGAGGCCCAGGGGACGTCGCGCAGCCGCACCGCCTTACGGGCGAGGCAGCGCACGGTGTGCCCGTTGGCGAGCAGCAGCGGCGTCAGCCGCCCGCCGATGTAGCCGGTCGCTCCGGTGACGAGGCATCTCACGGGTCCCAGTCTGCTGCCCCCTAGACTCGTTTGCTGTGGAGACCGAGACGAGCACCTTCTGGGGGCCGGATTTCGCCCAGCTCAGGGCCACCGATCCGGAGATCGCCGGGGTGGTCCTCGGCGAGTTGGACCGGTTGCGGGGCGGCCTGCAGCTGATCGCCAGCGAGAATCTGACCTCGCCCGCGGTGCTGGCGGCGCTCGGTTCGACGCTGACCAACAAGTACGCCGAGGGCTACCCGGGCCGGCGCTACTACGGCGGCTGCGCCGAGGTGGACCGGGCGGAGGAGATCGGCATCGCCCGGGCCAAGGAGCTCTTCGGGGCCGAGCACGCCAACCTCCAGCCGCACTCCGGGGCGAGCGCCAACCTGGCCGCGTACGCCGCGCTGGTGCAGCCGGGGGACACGGTGCTGGCGATGGACCTGCCGCACGGCGGGCACCTCACCCACGGCAGCCGGGTGAACTTCTCCGGCAAGTGGTTCCACCCGGTCGGCTATCCGGTCCGGCCGGACACCGAGCTGATCGACTACGACGAGGTACGGGACCTGGCACGGGCGCACCGACCGAAGTTGATCATCTGTGGGGCCACCGCCTACCCGCGCCTGATCGACTTCGCCCGGTTCCGGGAGATCGCCGACGAGGTCGGCGCGTACCTGATGGTGGACGCGGCGCACTTCATCGGCCTGGTCGCCGGCCGGGCGATCCCGTCGCCGGTGCCGTACGCCGACGTCGTCTGCGCCACCACCCACAAGGTGCTGCGTGGCCCGCGCGGCGGCATGATCCTGTGCCGCGAGTCGTTGGCGCAGCGGATCGACAAGGCGGTCTTCCCGTTCACCCAGGGTGGCCCGCTGATGCACGCGGTCGCGGCCAAGGCGGTCGCGCTGCGCGAGGCCGCCCAGCCCGAGTTCCAGACGTACGCCCGGCAGGTGGTCAGCAACGCCCAGGCGCTCGCCGCCGGGCTGGCCGACGAGGGGATGCGCCCGGTGTCCGGTGGCACCGACACCCACCTCGCCCTGATCGACCTGCGGGAGCTGGGGGTGACCGGCACCGAGGCCGAGCGTCGCTGCGACGCCGCCTCGATCACCCTGAACAAGAACGCGATCCCGTACGACCCGCAGCCGCCGATGGTGGCCTCCGGCATCCGGGTCGGCACACCGAGCGTGACCACGCAGGGGATGCGCGAGGGGGAGCTGCGCCAGGTGGCGACGATGATCGCCCGCGCGGTGCGCACCGATCCCGGCACTCCGGGCGGGGCTGACCAGCTGACCCGGCTCGGCGCCGAGGTGGCCGAGCTGGTCGCGACGTTCCCGGCGTACCCCCGTGGCTGAGCCCGGGGTGGTCGAGCCGGACACCGACCGGCGGTGGCGGCTGCGGCACCTGCCGGTGCTGCTGGCCGCGTCGGCGGTGCTGGCCGCGGTCGCCGCGCTGGTGGGCGGGGTGACCGGCGGTCTGACCGGGGCGCTCGGCGCGGCGGCCGGCGTGGGTGTCACGGTGTTCAGCTACACCCTGACCACTGTGGTGCTGGCCCGGGCCGACCAGATCAACCCGCAGTTGCTGCTGCCGCTCGGCGTGGGGCTGTACGTGCTGAAGTTCAGCCTGCTGGGTGGGGTGCTGGTGGCGGTGGCGTCGACCGGCTGGTCCGGGTTGATCCCGCTTTGCCTCGGCATCGTCGCCGGGGTGGCAGTGTGGACGGCGGTACACATCTGGTGGCTGACCACGGTGCACGCTCGTCGGGCGCACAGCTGACCTGACGGTCGTCCCACTTTTCGGACGCGCCGCAATGTGTCGGCCTCCGGTCATTTTCCGACGGGCGGAAGGGGAGTAGCGTGCCCACAGACGACGGCGCCCACGAGAAGCCCACACAACGACGGTTGTGCGGGGGGTGAGGCACAGCCTCGTCTTCCCGGCTGATATCGTTCGCCCCGTCATGGCTGGTGACCAAACCCCCCGTCCCGCCGGTGAACCGGACGATTATCCGTCCGGCGCCGGTCAGGGTTGGACCGCGCTCAGCTACCTCGTCGGAGGCATGCTCGTGTGGGGTTTCATCGGCTGGTTGGTTGACCAGTGGCTCGACACCGGTGGCGTCGCCACCGGCATCGGAGTCGTGCTCGGTATGGCCGGGGGGATCATCCTGGTCGTTCGCCGGCTCGGCACGCCAACTTAGGAAGGGACGCGGTGTTCGGACAGGCGAACGTTCTGGCAGCGGGCCAGGCGGGATTCCCACCCACGGTGGACGACTTCTACCTGCCCAGCATCCTGCCCTGGGGTCAGGACTCAATCTGGTTCACCAAGATCACGGCGATGGTCTGGATCGCGGTCGGCGTCCTGATCATCTTCTTCCTGGCGACCTACCGGAACCCGCAACTGGTACCGACGAAGAAGCAGTGGTTCGCCGAGTCGATCTACGGCTTCGTGCGCAACAACATCGCCGTCGACATGATCGGTCACCAGGGGGTGCGGTTCGCCCCGTACTTCACGACCCTGTTCTGCTTCGTGCTGCTGACGAACGCGTTCGCGATCATCCCGTTCTTCCAGATCTCGCCGAACTCGCACATCGCCTTCCCGGCGATCCTCGCGATCATCAGCTACGTGCTGTTCAACTACATCGGCATCAAGAAGCACGGCTTCGTCAAATACTTCAAGAACTCGCTGATCCCGCCGGCACCGTGGTACATCCTGCCGCTGCTGATCCCGATCGAGCTCTTCTCGACCTTCATCGTCCGGCCGTTCTCGCTCGCGGTTCGTCTCTTCGCGAACATGTTCGCCGGTCACATGCTCCTGCTGGTCTTCACGCTCGGCGGTTTCGCGATGCTGAGCGCCAACGCCTGGCTGGCTCCGGTCTCGGTGCTCTCCTGGGTGATGACCATCGCGCTCACCTTCCTCGAGTTCCTGGTGATCTGCCTGCAGGCATACGTCTTCACCGTCCTCACCGCCAGCTACGTGCAGGGCGCGCTCGCCGACGAGCACTGATCCACCGCACCAACCGTTGTCGTCCCGCGTGAGAGTCACGCGTGATAACCAGGAGGAACCACACCAATGGACGCTAGCGTTCTCGCCGAGGTCACCGGTAGCACCGCTGCCATCGGCTACGGCCTCGCCGCCATCGGCCCCGGCATCGGCGTCGGCCTGGTCTTCGCCGCCTACATCCAGTCGACCGCCCGCCAGCCGGAGTCGTCCCGGATGACCCTGCCGTACGTCTGGATCGGCTTCGCCGTCATCGAGGCGCTGGCGCTGCTGGGCATCGCCTTCGGCTTCATCTGGGCCGGTTCGGCTTCCTGATCCCGCCCCTAGACCGGGAGGCAATCATGTACTTCCTCGCCGCTGAGGGTGGTGAGTCCGCCCACAACCCGATCATCCCGCTCTGGCAGGAGGTCGTGGTCGGTTCGGTGGCCTTCGCCGTGCTCTGCTTCGTGTTGATGAAGTTCGTCTTCCCGCGCATGGAGCAGACGTTCCAGGCTCGGGTCGACGCGATCGAGGGCGGCATCAAGCGCGCCGAGGCCGCCCAGGCCGAGGCGAACCAGCTGCTCGAGCAGTACCGTGCCCAGCTCGCTGAGGCCCGGACCGACGCCGCCAAGATCCGTGACGACGCGCGGGCCGACGCCGAGGGCATCCGGCAGGACATCCTCGCCAAGGCGCGGGAGGAGTCCGACCGGGTCATCCAGGCCGGCAAGGACGCGCTCGCCGCCGAGCGGGCCACCATCGTGCGCGAGCTGCGCGCGGAGGTCGGCACCATCGCGGTGGACCTGGCCAGCAAGATCGTCGGCGAGTCGCTCGCTGACGAGGCACGGCGCAAGGGCACCGTCGACCGGTTCCTGAGCGGTCTCGAGAGCACGGGGGCCCGCTGATGCAGGCCGCCAGCCGGGAGTCGTACAAGATCGCGGCCGAGCGCCTCGACGAGTACGTCCGCGGCGCGGAGCCGTCGGCGGTGGCCTCCACCGCCGACGCCATCCTCTCCGTGGCGTCCCTGCTGCGGCGGGAGCCGCGGCTGCGTCGGGCGCTGTCCGAGCCGGCCCGTTCCGGTGCGGACCGCGGCGCGCTGCTCGGCGACATGCTGGGTGGGCGGATCGGCGCCGACGCGCTCGACCTGCTCGTCTCGCTGGTCTCCGGCCGTTGGTCGGCACCGTCGGAGTTGCTCGACGGCACCGAGCGCCTCGGCGTGGAGGCGCTGCTCGCCAGCGCCGACAAGGCCGGCGAGCTGGGCGAGGTCGAGGACGAGCTGTTCCGCTTCGGCCAGGTCGTGGCCGGTCAGCCGGCGCTGAGCAACGCGCTCGCCGACCCGGTCGCCCCGATCGAGCAGCGGGCCACCCTGGCCCGCGAGCTGCTCGCCGACAAGGCCCGTCCGGTCACCGTCCGCCTCGTCGAGGCGGCGCTCGGCGGGTTCGGGGGACGCTCCTTCCGCGGAGCGCTCACCCGGCTGGTCGAGCTGGCCGCCGACCGGCGTGACCGGCAGGGGGCGTAAGGGACCGTCGCGGCCCCGGTGAGTGACGCGGACGAGCGTCGGCTGGGTGCGAGCCTCACCGCGCTATCCGGTCGAGAGGTGTCCGTCAAGCAGACGGTCGACCCCGCCGTCCTCGGTGGCGTGAGCCTCCGGGTCGGCTCCGACCTGTACGACGGCACCATCCTGCGCCGCCTCAACGAGACCCGCAACGCGCTCGCGAAGCGCTGAACGGCTTCGCCGCCCAGCGACTGAGCGGCTCAGCCGCCCAGCGCCCGGATTGACAGACGCCATTCGGACCGGTTGGTACTAGGTATCCCGGGCCCCTGAATTTTAAGGAAGCAGAGGATGGCCGAGCTGACCATCTCGACGGAGGAGATCCGCGGCGCCCTGGAGCGCTACGTCTCCTCCTACACGTCCGACGTCTCCCGCGAGGAGGTCGGCACCGTCGCCGACACCGGTGACGGCATCGCCCACGTCGAGGGCCTGCCCTCGACCAAGACCAACGAGCTCCTGGAGTTCGAGGACGGCACGCTCGGCGTGGCGTTGAACCTCGACGTGCGGGAGATCGGCGTCGTCGTCCTCGGTGACTCCGCCAAGCTGGAGGAGGGGCAGCGGGTCAAGCGCACCAACCGGGTGCTCTCGGTTCCGGTCGGTGACGCCTTCCTCGGCCGCGTGGTCAACGCGCTCGGCCAGCCGATCGACGGGCTCGGCGACATCGCCGACGAGGGCTACCGCGAGCTGGAGCTGCAGGCTCCGAACGTGATGTCCCGGCAGTCGGTGTTCGAGCCGCTGCAGACCGGCATCAAGGCGATCGACGCGATGACCCCGATCGGTCGGGGCCAGCGGCAGCTGATCATCGGTGACCGGAAGACGGGCAAGACCACCGTCGCCCTGGACGCCATCCTCAACCAGCGCGACAACTGGCGCACCGGCGACCCGAAGAAGCAGGTTCGCTGCATCTACGTCGCCATCGGCCAGAAGGCCTCCACCATCGCCTCGATCAAGGGGCAGCTGGAGGAGGCGGGCGCGCTGGAATACACCACCATCGTCGCCTCGCCGGCGTCCGACCCGGCCGGCTTCAAGTACCTCGCCCCGTACACCGGCTCGTCCATCGGACAGCACTGGATGTACGGCGGCAAGCACGTCCTGATCGTCTTCGACGACCTGAGCAAGCAGGCCGAGGCGTACCGGGCCGTGTCGCTGCTGCTGCGTCGCCCGCCGGGCCGTGAGGCGTACCCGGGTGACGTCTTCTACCTGCACTCCCGCCTGCTGGAGCGCTGCGCGAAGCTCTCCGACGAGCTGGGTGGCGGCTCGATGACCGGTCTGCCGATCATCGAGACGAAGGCCAACGACATCTCGGCCTTCATCCCGACCAACGTCATCTCGATCACCGACGGCCAGATCTTCCTGGAGACCGACCTGTTCAACCAGGGCGTTCGTCCGGCGATCAACGTCGGCACCTCGGTCTCCCGGGTCGGCGGCGCCGCCCAGGTGAAGCCGATGCGCAAGGTCGCCGGCTCGCTGCGGCTCAACCTGGCCCAGTACCGCGAGCTGGAGGCGTTCGCCGCCTTCGCCTCCGACCTGGACCGGGCCTCCCGGGCCCAGCTGGACCGCGGTGTCCGGCTGGTCGAACTGCTCAAGCAGCCGAACTACTCGCCGTACCCGGTGCAGGAAGAGGTCGTCTCGGTCTGGGCCGGCACCGAGGGCAAGCTGGACGACATCCCGGTGGGTGACATCCGGCGCTTCGAGGCCGAGTTCCTCCAGTACCTGCGGCACAAGCACGAGGGTGTGCTGGCCGGGATCGCCGACAACCAGTGGGGCGACGACATCGTCAGCTCGCTGGACACGGCGATCACCGAGTTCAAGCAGGTCT
>NZ_JAGPXZ010001069.1:0-1537 GCF_018070305.1 Micromonospora sp. M51
GCGCCGGGGGAGCCGGAGACGCCGCGCACCCCGGCGGGCGGCGAGTGCGCCTGGGTGAAACCGATCACCTGCTGAGCGACGGCGGGGAGGCGCGTCCGCGCCTCCCGGCCCGGCGAGCGCTCAGGCCGGACGGTCCGGTGGGGGGACCACCGCCGTCGGGTCGCCCCGCTCGATGAGCGCGGCGATCTCAGCGGCCCGCAGCCCGCGCAGTGCCAGCACCCGGGTGCCCCAGCGGTGCAGGCGGCACGGGTGTGGGCTGGCATCGTTGCGGCAGACCACACCCCCGGACCACCGCCGGGGGGCGTGCACCACCACCGCCCGCACGGCGAACTGGGTGTCCTCGCCCGTCACGTACGGCGGCAGGGGAATGTCGCGAAGAACCTCCCCGGACGCTTCACCGGTGCCGGACGAAGCGGCACGACGGACGCGGTGGGCGGTGCTGCTGCTCATTTCCGCTGCCTCCACACTGGATGGTCGGATGGGGACAGCAGAAAGTTACGTCGCATTCGACGCTCCGCGACGGACAAACTGTCCCGCCGCCGCCCGCGCGGCGATGGATCGGTCAGTCAGCGCACCGCCACGGCCTGGAGGCCGACGTTTCCGCAGTGCTGCGTGAAGACCTTCTCGACGGTCCACTTCAGCAACAGTCGAGCACCCTTCGGCAGGGTGAAGCGGATGGTGAACTGGGCGCTCTGACTGGTGTAGGGATCTTCCAGCCGCGCAGTGCTGGCGGGCCCGCCGGTGGACAGCCGCGCTTCCAGCCGCCCGCGTGCCATCCAGATGCCGCCGTACAGCTGGACCGTGCGCGGCCCGCCGCTGCCCGCGACGGCGAGACTGAAGCCGTTGCCGGCACCGCAGGTGTAGACACCGTTGGAGGTGCCGTTCGTCGAGCGGTTCGGTGTGCCGTCGGACCAGCGCACGTACTCCTGGTTGCCGTCCCAGCCGACCCGCCTGCCGGCGCCTCCCCCGTCGATGATCTCGCCGGAGCCGGAGCGCTTGCGGATCGTCGACCTGCCGCCGTCCTCCCCCCAGTGCACCCAGTCCCGGGTGCCCACGGCGGTGAGGTCGACGGCGGCGGGCATCTCCTCCCGGCTCACCGACAGCGCCGGCGCACCGGGCTTGGCCGGTGGTGGCGGCGGGGCGGGCGGGCTGGTCGACGGTGTCGGGTCCGGCGAGGGCGGGCGCTGGCGCGGGCGCAGACCGGGGGTGGCCGGCCCCGCCTCACCGGTGCGCCCGTCGGCGGCCGGGAGAACTGGGGAACGGCCGGTCCCGGCGGACCCGCCGCCCAGACCCACCTGGTCGTCCGGCTCGGGCCCGGACCAGAAGCTGAGGTACGAGATCAACAGCACCAGGCCGACGAGTATGGCGGCTCCCTGAACCACAAAGCGCCGCCGCGGCCGGGCGCGGCGCAGCACGCTGCGGGTGAATCCGGCGGTCGTGGCACGCGGACGGTGCCTCGGCGGCGCGTCGCCAGCCCTCGAACCAGCCCGCGTGCGGTCTTCGTCCGCCACCGACCCCTCCAACTCCACCGCCCGGC
>NZ_JAGPXZ010001070.1:0-1535 GCF_018070305.1 Micromonospora sp. M51
TCGGGACACCTTCGTCGCCGACGTGGCGCCGTTCAGCGTGACGCTGGTCGCGCCCGCCTTCGCCGCACCCGCGACGCTGACCGTCGCGCCGGAGATGACGCCGTCACCGTTCGCGCGCACGGTGCTGACCGCGAGCCCGTCGCCGAAGGTGATGGTGACCGTCTCGTTCGGAGCGAACCCGGAACCGTCGACCATGATCGACGTGCCGCGCGGCCCGGAGGTGGTCAGGAGCGCCACCCTCGGCCGGTAGGTCCGCGCCTGCGCCCGCTCGGTCACCTGGACGGTGGCCGTGGCCGGCGTACGCGAGGACGCGCCCGTCGCGGTGACCGCGTACCGGCCGGGCTCGGCGTCACCGGAGGTCGGCACCGAGGCGCGAACCTTTCCGGTCGCGGAGGCCGCGACCTTCGTGGTCCGACCCGGGTCGGTGCCGACACTGACGGTCACCTGCTCGCCGGCGGCGAAGCCGCTGCCCTCGACGGTGATCGCGCCACCGGTGCTCACGGTGCCGGACGCGGAGAGCGCGATCGCCGGCTGCGACCCGCCCCGGGCCACTGTCACAGTGAAGGACCCGGTGCTGCTCGACAGGGTGTCCCACGCGGTGACGCGCACCGTGTAGGTGCCCTCCCGGGCGTAGGTGTGCGTGCCGCTCATCGCGCCGGACGCGCCGATCGTCACGTCCTGCGGAACGGTGCCGTCACCCCACTGGACGCGAGCCCGGTAGCCCGTCGTACCGGGAACACCGCCGGTCACCGTGCCGAGGTTCGCCGCGAGGGCCTGACCGGCGCTCGCCGTCTGGTCCTTCCCGGCGACGGTCGCCAGCGCCGGGGCGGGCGTGCCGTCGTTGGCCACGGCGAACACGTGGATCCGACCCGCCGAGCGAGGGTCGCCGGTCTGCGTCGGCAGGGTCACCGACACCAACGTCTTGCCCGCCGGAATCTGGTACGGCGCGGTGGCGAACAGGAACGGCTGGGCGCCGTCCCGGCTGGTGCCCTGCAGGCGGTACGCCGTCCGGGCGACGATGATGTTGCCGTAGGACGGGGTGCCGTTGGCGTTGCCGCCCAGCGTCCAGTCGCTGAACTGGATCGGAACGCTGGCCGTGCTGCCGTCGCTGAACGTCGCCGTGCCGGTGGTGCTCTGGTTGCCCTGCGTGCCGGCGCCGATGAACGAGATGCTCTTCGCGTCCTGCGGAAGGTCGAGCACGACAGTCGCCCCGTTACCGGTGGCGTTGTCCGGCCGCCCGGCCGGGATCACCGGCACTGTGAACCGCAGCGCGGTTCCGGGGACCTGCTGCGGCTGGCCCTGGGTCACACCGCCGGCCACCAGGGCGGCCCGCGAGTACGCCCACGACTTGGCGTCACAGTCCGCCGCGAGGACCCCTTCGTCACCGATGCAGAGGTTGTCGAACGCGGCGGTGAGACCGGAGGGCGGGGCGTACGCCACCTCGACGCCGACCGTCGCGGAGCTCTGGCTCTCGCCGTCGGTCACCGTGACGTTCGCCTGGTGGTAGCCCGGCGTGCTGTAGGTGTGCGACCCAT
>NZ_JAGPXZ010001071.1:0-1533 GCF_018070305.1 Micromonospora sp. M51
TCATCTCATTCTCAGGCGTCACCGAATTGAACTCACGGTTCAAAATCGTCGTGTACGCACTATCAGACAACTTGTTCGCCGCCACCGCCGTACCGAAATACCGCCCCTTCTCCGCGGCCGACGCGCCCAGCGTCGTACCGGCGCTCGCCGTGCCCGGCAGGAACGCGGCGCTGGTTGCGGCGAGCAGAGCGGCGGCGGCGAGGACGACCGCCGTACGGGCTCGGGGGCCGAAGCGTGGGCGGGTGTCCTCTTGGCACCGTTCGATCATGTCTTTTCCTTCCGTGAACCCGGGGCAGCGCAGGTGACACGCACCGCCCCTGCGGTGGTGGGGTGCCGGGTCACGACCACGCGCGGGAGTGCGCCCGGGAAGTGGCACACACCGCTGGTCATCGACCTCGGTGGATGTGAAGTATGTCAGCGCCACTGATCGACAGGCAAGAATTTCCGGAAGGATTGCGAGAATTGATTCGGCCCGGGTACCGGAGCAGGACGTAGCTGCCCAGGCCGGGTGCCATCGGAAGGCGACGGCGGTGCCCTGTTACATCGGCCGGGTGGATTCACCAGCCGCAGGGCACCGCAAGTTCCGGAAGTTCTCTCGCAACGCTACCGGAGGTCGCGGCACACCGACCAGACCGCAGACGAGCTGGGGTCAGCGCTGCGCGGCAGCGTAGAGCCGGCTCACGGTCTCGGCCACGCAGACGGGCTTGCCGCCGCTGTCGCTCTCCACCACGACCGTCACGACCAGCTGCACGCCGCCGCTCACCGGCGACACGTCGGCGATGGTGGCGGTGGCGCGTACGGCGGCGCCGACCCGCAGCGGCGCGGGGAAACGCACCCGGTTCAGCCCGTAGTTCACCCCCATCGCCACCCCCTCGACCCGGTAGAGCCCACCGGCCAGCGCCGGCAACAGCGACAGGGTGAGATACCCGTGCGCGATCGGCTGGCCGAACGGCCCGGCCGCGGCTCGGACCGGGTCGACATGGATCCACTGGTGGTCGTCGGTGGCGTCGGCGAACAGGTCGACACGGCTCTGCTCGACACGCTGCCACGGACCGGGTCCGAGGCTCTCACCGGTCGCGGCGGCCAACTCCTCGAACGAGGTGAACACTCTCATGCCAGGTCTCCCTACAGCTACTAGAAGGCGTTGACGCCGGTGAGCGCGCGTCCGATGAGGAGTTGCTGGATCTGACTGGTGCCCTCGTAGAGGGTGGCGACCCGGGCGTCGCGCAGGTACTTGCCGACCGGGTACTCGTCGATGTAGCCGTACCCACCGAACACCTGGACCGCGTTGTTGGCCGCGCGGACGGCGGCCTCGCTGGCGAAGAGCTTGGCCACCGACGCCTCGGTGGCGAACGGCTGGTCGCGGTCGATCAGGTCGGCCACCTGCCAGACCAGCAGCCGGGCCGCGGCGGTGTCCACAGCGATGGCGGCGAGCAGTTGCTGAACGAGCTGGTGCCCGGCGATCGGCCCGCCGAACTGGGTCCGCTGCCCGGCGTAACCGACCGCCGCGTCGAGGCAGCCCTGGGCGATGCC
>NZ_JAGPXZ010001072.1:0-1527 GCF_018070305.1 Micromonospora sp. M51
TCGCCGGTGAGGGCGAATCGACCGGCGGTGGCGAGACCGCCGGGCAGGAGCAGGCCCCGGCCGAGGCGGTCGAGCCGGCCGCCGAGCCGACGGCCGCCGCCGAGGGCACCGCCGACGAGGTCGCCCAGGACGAGGCCCCGGCCGAGGAGCCGGCTCCGGCCGCCGCCTCGTCGGGCGAGGGCACCCCGGTGAAGATGCCGGCCCTGGGTGAGAGCGTCACCGAGGGTACTGTCACCCGCTGGCTCAAGCAGGTCGGCGAGACCATCGAGGTCGACGAGCCGCTGCTGGAGGTCTCCACCGACAAGGTGGACACCGAGATCCCGTCGCCGGTCGCCGGCACGGTGCTGGAGATCAAGGTCGCCGAGGACGAGACCGCAGCGGTCGGCGCCGACCTGGCGATCATCGGTGCCGCCGGCGGAGCCCCCGCCCAGGCCAAGCCGGAGCCGAAGCCCGAGCCGAAGGCGGAGGCCAAGCCGGCGCCGAAGGCCGAGCCGAAGCCGGAGCCGAAGGTCGAGGAGCCGACCCCCGGCATGTCGTACAACGAGCCCGCCGCGGAGACCGAGAGCTCGGCGCAGCCGGCCAAGACCGAGCAGGCCGCGCAGCCGGCCGCTGCCACCTCGACGCCGCCGCGTCCGTCCGCCCCGGCGCCGGGTGGCGGCGAGGAGGCCGCCGGGTACGTGACTCCGCTGGTGCGCAAGCTCGCCAGCGAGCACGGCGTCGACCTGGCCGCACTGAACGGCACCGGCGTGGGTGGCCGGATCCGCAAGCAGGACGTCCTCGACGCGGCCGAGAAGGCCAAGGCCGCCAAGGCCGCGCCGGCTCCGGCGGCACAGCCGACCGCCGCGCCGTCGGCGCCCGCACCGAAGCCGGCCGCCAAGCCGCAGCCCAGCGCGAAGCGGGGCACCACGGAGAAGCTCCCGCGGATCCGGGCGACCATCGCCAAGCGCATGCAGCAGTCGCTGCACGAGACGGCGCAGCTCACCACTGTCGTCGAGGTCGACGTCACCAAGGTCGCCAAGCTGCGGGCCCAGGCCAAGGACTCGTTCCTGGCCAAGCACGGCGTGAAGCTGTCCTTCCTGCCGTTCTTCGCCCTCGCCGCCATCGAGGCGCTGCAGACCCACCCGATCATCCAGGCCAGCATGGACCTGGACGGTGGCACGATCACCTACCCGGCCGCGGAGCACCTCGGCATCGCCGTGGACACCGAGCGCGGGCTGCTCGTGCCGGTCATCCACAACGCCGGTGACCTCAACATGGGCGGCATCGCCAAGCGGATCGCCGACCTGGCCGAGCGCACCCGGAACAACAAGATCACCCCAGACGAGATGGCCGGGGCGACCTTCACGCTGACCAACACGGGCAGCCGGGGCGCGCTCTTCGACACGCCGATCGTGCCGTCGCCGCAGTCGGCGATGCTCGGCACGGGCGCCGTGGTGAAGCGTCCGGTCGTGGTCAACGACCCGGAGCTGGGCGAGGTCATCGCGGTCCGGTCGATGGTCTACCTGGCCATGTCGTACGACCACCGCC
>NZ_JAGPXZ010001073.1:0-1515 GCF_018070305.1 Micromonospora sp. M51
GCCGACGGTGCGCGCCGACGGCGGTCGGATCGCGCATGGCCGCCGAGCACCCCACCCCCGCCGTCCGTCAGCTCCGCCTCGTGGTGGAGGCCGACGACTACGACGCTGCCGTCGCGTTCTTCCGTGACGCGCTCGGCCTGCCCGAGGAGGCGGCGTTCGTCGGCGACGGAGACGCCCGGGTGGTGATCCTGGATGCGGGCCGGGCCACCCTGGAGATCGCCAACCCGGCCCAGAAACGCATGATCGACGAGGTCGAGGTGGGGCGGCAGGTCGCCCCCCGCCTGCGGGTGGCCTTCGAGGTGGACGACGCCGAGGCGACTACGGCCCGGCTGGTCGCCGCCGGGGCGAGCGAGGTCGCGCCGCCGACGCGTACACCGTGGCAGTCGCTCAACTCCCGCCTCGACGCGCCCGCCGGCCTGCACATCACCGTCTTCCAGGAGTTGCTCGCGCCGGACGTGCGGGAGGGGACGCGGCATGCGGAGCCCGGACGTGACAGCGACAACTGAGTCCGGCAGTTCCCGGGCTGCCGCTCTCACCCCGGCGCAGACGGCGGCCCTGGCCCACGTCCGGTCCCTGGCCGTGGCCGAGCGGCGCGCCGCCCTGGACATCATCGCCCGGGAACTCACCGCCGCCGGCCTCCACGACCGGCCGGAAGAGCTGCTCGCCGCAGTGGTCCAGTGTGGTCGCCTGACCGTCAACTTCCACCCCGACCGGTTGTGCGTCGACGGGCGGACCGTCGCCGCCGCCCTGGCCGAGGACGGGGTGTACCGCAGCCAGTTCGTCACCGGAATCTCCAACGGCGGGCTCACCGCCTATCCGGGCGGAGACCGGGACCGTTGGGAACAACGGATGTTCGACGGCGCGTACCAGCGAACCGGGGTCACGGCGGCCGACCGCCCCACGTACGGCGGAATGAACCTGCTCGGTCACGCGGACGGCGCCTGTCCCCGATTCGGTTCCTGTCACCTGCGGCTGCGTCCGGCGGTGCTGACCCGGGCGACCTTCTGTCTCGGTGACAGCCACCTCGGTCCGCGGGTGGTGGGGACCGCCGACGCCTTCGAGGCGGTCCTCGCCGGGCTCCTGGTCGGTGTCGCCGCCACCGGTGAGTGTCTGGGACGCACCGGAACGGACGTCGGCACCTTCGTCCGGACGGTGCGGGACGTTCCGACCACGCCGGAAACTGTCGGTCGCGCGCTCGATGACTACGTGGAGGCCCAGATCCACGGCACCCTCGACCTCGCGCGCGATGTCGAGGAACTGGTGGTGGACAAGGCCTTCGCCGGCACCCTGACCGGGGCGACGCTGGAATCAATCGCTGAGCGGCACGGTTTCCCGCTGCTGTGGCACCCGGGCTTCGCGCTGGCCGTCGACCGGGTCGACGCCGAATTCCGAGGGCCGGCGATTCCGGTGCTGGCGGCGCGGCTGCATCGGGAGTTCGCCGGACCGGGCGAGCCGGTGGACGCGGCGCTGGTCGGGCGGGGCGCGGTCTCGGTGGTCACCGAGCCGGAGCGGTGG
>NZ_JAGPXZ010001074.1:0-1512 GCF_018070305.1 Micromonospora sp. M51
GACCGGTGTCGTGCACCTGGGGCTCGGCGCGTTCCACCGGGCGCACCAGGCCGTTTTCACCGAGGCGGCGGTCGGCGCGGCCGGCGGCGACTGGGGCATCGTGGCCGTCGCCCCCCGCAGCACCGCGCTGGTCGAGGCGCTCGCCGCGCAGGACAACCTGTTCAGCGTCAGCACCCTCTCCGCCGCCGGCAGCACCACCCAGGTGGTGGGCGCGCTGAGCGGCGTGCGGCACGCGCCCAGCGACCCGGACGCGGTGGTGGCGCTGATCGCCGACCCGGCGGTACGCGTGGTGACCCTGACCGTCACCGAGAAGGCGTACCAGCTCGATCCGGTGACCGGCCAGCTGTCCCCGGACTCGGCGCTCGCCGCGGACCTGGCCGGCGGCGGCCCCCCGAGCACGGTTCCGGGTCTGCTGCTGCGCGGCCTGGCCGCCCGGGCGGCCGCGGACGCCGGGCCGGTGGCAGTGGTGAGCTGCGACAATCTGCCGGCCAACGGTCGACGGCTGCGCGGCATGCTCGACCAGGCGGTCGGCCGGGCGGCCGGGGTGCCGGCCGGGCTGGTCGAGTGGGTGGCCGGCAACGTCACCTGCCCGGGCACCATGGTGGACCGGATCGTGCCGGCCAGCACCCCGGGCACGATCGAGGCGGCCCGCCGGGCGCTCGGCGTGACCGACCTGGCCGCGGTGGCCGCCGAACCGTACGCGCAGTGGGTGATCGAGGACGACTTCCCCGGTGGGCGGCCCGGTTGGGAGTTCGCCGGGGCGGTGCTCACCGACGACGCCGGCCCGTGGGAGCGGCTGAAGCTGCGCACCCTCAACGGTGTGCACTCGGCCATCGCGTACCTCGGGGCGTTGGCCGGTCGGGAGACGATCGCCGACGCGCTGGAGATCCCGCACCTGCGCGACGTGCTGCGCCGGCTGATCGCCGAGGACGTGGCGGCCAGCTTCACCCCGCCGGACGGGGTCCGGGTGGTCGACTACGGCGAGCAGGCCCTGGCCCGGTTCGGCAACCCGGCGATCCACCACCGCACCCTGCAGGTGGCGATCGACGGCTCGCAGAAGCTGCCGCAGCGCGTCCTGCACACCATCGCGGACCTGCGCGCGACCGGACGGTCCGCGCGATGGGGCGCGCTGGTCGTGGCGTCCTGGTTGCGCTTCGCGCAGGGGTACGCCGACGACGGCCGGTCGTTGCCGTTGCAGGACCCCCTGGCCGGGCCGATCCGGGCCGCGCTGGACGACGGGGTGCAGACCCCGGCCGGCGCTGTCGACGCGGTCTTCGCGTTGCGCGAGGTCATCCCGGCGGAGGTGGCCGAGGACGACGACGTGCGCGCCGACATGATCGCCTGGCTGACCGCGTTGCAACGGCACGGCGTCGAGGCCACCCTGGCCGGTGCCCGGTGACCGGGTCGACACCGGCCGGCCGGCGGTGAGCGGGGCGACGCCGCCCCGGGTGGCGGGGATCGGGGCGTACGGGCACGGGCGGTGGCCCCGGCGGGTGATCGCGCCGCTGCCCG